>JAFQPL010000075.1 GCA_017411785.1 Clostridia bacterium | reverse complement strand
CCTGTGTTTCGATAATCGGGAGCGCGGTTATAGAGCCTCCGCCATATTCGGGAGCAACGCACGCCGCGCGCTCAAGAAGTCTTGAGTGGAGGTAGAATACGTCTCCGGGGTATGCCTCTCGTCCGGGGGGACGGCGGATAAGCAGAGAGAGTGCGCGGTAAGCAACTGCGTGCTTGGATAGATCGTCGTATATTATAAGAACATCCCGTCCTTGCTCTCTGAAATATTCAGCCATAGCGCAGCCCGAGTAGGGAGCTACGTACTGAAGCGGAGCTGATTCCGACGCTGATGCGGAAACTATTATGGTGTATTCCATAGCGCCTGAACGGGTAAGCTCATTTGCAAGCTGTACGACAGAGCTGTTTTTCTGGCCGATAGCAACGTATATGCAGATAACGTCGGTGCTTTTTTGGTTGATGATAGTGTCAATAGCTATCTCTGTCTTACCGGTTTGGCGGTCGCCTATTATAAGCTCACGCTGACCTCTTCCGATAGGGATCATACTGTCGATAGCCTTGATTCCCGTTTGCAAAGGAACCGAAACGCTTTTTCTTTCTATGATTCCGGGAGCTTCGGATTCTATTGGGCGGGAGCTTTCTGCCGCAATAGGACCCTTGCCGTCGATAGGCTCACCCAGCGCGTTTACAACTCTGCCAAGCATAGCTTCGCCTACGGGTACGGAGAGGACCTTTCCCGTACGCTTTACCGATGAGCCCTCACGTATATTGTTGTTGTTTGAAAGAAGGGCAACCGAAACGGTTTCTGATTCAAGGTTCTGAGCCATTCCAAAGCTACCGTCCTCAAATTCAAGAAGCTCGCTTGACATACATTCGCGAAGTCCGTAAACACGGGCAATACCGTCTCCAACGAGAATTACGGTGCCTGTCTCCTTCATTTCTATCTTTGATTTGTAATTTTTTATTTGTTCTTTGATTACGTTACTGATCTCTTCAGGTCTCGTATTCATGTATTCATCACTTCCTTTACTTCTCGTAAGCGTTGGCGCAGGCTTCCGTCAAGTATCTTGCCGTCCAGCTCAACAATAAGACCGCCAAGCATAGCATCGTCTATATAATATTCAGCGCTGATGCGACAGTGATAACGCGACTCAAGCTTTGATACAAGCTTTTCTTTTTCTTCATTTGTAAGTTCTATTGCGCTTGTGATCTTTGCTGCAGATATTTGCTCTGATGCGTCAAGAAGAGCGTTATATTGCTCAACAGATTCATTAAAGCAGGAAAAGCGTCCTTTTTCACATATAAGCTGTAGATATGAAAGCACATGCTCGGGAACCGTTTTGGAAAAGGCTTGCTCTATTACTGCAAGACGATCGCTTAAGGGAATAGCGGGGGAGGAGATAAGCTCTTTATACTCGGGCGATTCGTCAAGCAGCTCTTTAACTGTTCTCAACGCGCTCGCGTATTCGTGCTTGGCGTTCTCCTCACAGGCAAGCGCAAAAAGCGCGGTTCCGTATTCTTTACTTATCTCATTCATTGCCGTCACCTATATCCTCAATAAAGGAATCGATAAGGGCTCTGTGATCCTCTGTGTTTATCTCACGCTCGAGCATTTTTTCGCTGAGTGCGCTTGAGACCTCAACTATCTCGTGCTTGATAGAGTCGGCAGCTTTTTTGCGCTCAAGCTCGGCTTCGGTTTGGGCAACGCGAATAATTCCGTCAGCGCGTTCCTGAGCCTCTTCAATAATCTTTTCACCGCGGAATTTTGCGTTGTCGGTCGCGGTACGGATTATTTCGTCGGCGCGCTCGTTAGCCCCCGCAAGCTTGGATTCAAGCTCCTCACGGTTTTTTTGTGCTTCGGCGTTAGCTTCTGCCGCGGCTTTATAGCTTTCGTCAAGAGTTTCCTGACGCTTGTCAAGAACATTCTTTACAGGTTTAAAGAGCAGCTTTTTTATTAGTATAAAGAGCAGTAAAAGATTGGCAAGAGAAAATAATATCTGCCAAACGTTTACCGAAATGACGTCTAAGGATTGCATATATATTCTCCTATAATATTATCCTTTTGTTATCTTTGCTCAACTTTTTACTTTAAGCCGTTCATGGTGTTTACAAGAATATCAACGAGAAGACCAGGGGCAACGAAGATAAGAAGAATTGCGATAACGAGAGCGTAAAGACCCGTTGTTTCCGCAATGGCGCAACCCATAAGCATAGTGCTTGTTACGCTACCCTTGGATTCGGGCTGACGTCCGATAGCCTCGCAGGCTTTAGCAACTGCGTTACCTTCTCCTATACCGGGGCCTATACCCGCGATCATAGCAAGACCTGCGCCAAGCGCGCAGCAACCTAAAATAATACCAATAGCAAGTTCCATTTTAATTTACCTCCGAAAATTTCTTTTTTGCAGATTTTTGTTTTATTTTTTGATTTTGTTTTTCTTTCTTTTTTTGCTTGCGTTTTTCATATTCTTCAAGCGGGAAGCCACTTGAAATGTACATCATAGAAAGCATAGCGAAGATGTACGCTTGCAGGCATCCGCTGAATATATCAAAGTAAATCGAGAGAATTGCGGGAATACCGAATTGTAAAAAGGGTATTTCTCCCAGCACTCCCGGTAATGCGCCGAATATTATAGATGAGAGCCCTTGAAGACCTGCGGCAACGAGCGTTGCGATGACCGTACCCGAAAGAACGTTGCCGTAGTGTCGGAAAGCCATTGAGATAGGCGTTGCAATCTCACTTATCATATTCATCGGAGTGAGAAGCGCCACAGGCTCGGTGAAGCTCTTAAGATAGTTAAGCGGTCCGCATTTGCATTTATAATACGTTATAAGAATAAAGACGAGTACCGCCCAACCGCCTACGATGTTAAGGTCAGAGGTTGGCGGATAGAGCCCCAGCAAGGATTGAAGGCTTGAAAATGCCGAGAGCGCGATAATAGCCGCGATGAAGGGCGCAAATCCCGAAAAATAATCGCCCATTCCGTCGCTGACGAGCTTTTCGCATTTTTCAACTATCCATTCGGCAGCGTGCTGTCGTTTTGTCTCTGCCTTGGTTTTGAGACCGTGTGTGAGGAATAAACAGAGCGCGGTAATCGAGATCATTACCATCCACGTGTTCAGGTTTGCCTCGGTTATATAGAGGTCAAAGGGCGGCGGAAGCTTGTCGTAAACAGGAGTTAGTATCCTTGCGCCCGTAACGTTGATTCCTTCGCTTTTTGGCGTTGTTAAAACCTTGACGGTTATAGATACCAGAAGCGGAAGAATCATCATAATTATTAAGAGTATATCTACCGCGATAAATCCGCGGCTTTTCTTTTTCACGTCAGAGTCACCTCCGAATTAAATTTTGCAGATTAAGAGCGCTTAGCCCTGTTAAATAAAGGGCTTAATAAAATCGCTATGCGCGGGAAGAATATAGGAATAACGACCGTCCAGTTATTAAAGCAAGGAACGAGTATTCCTATTACCGTTATGATTATAATGAATAAAAATCTATAGAGCTGAGATAGCTTCATGGTGGCTTTTGCGCCTTTTTCGTCCTTCGTCACCGCTTTTTGAACGGTAAGTCCCATAAAGAAGAAGTTAAGCACCGAGGCGCTTCCGCTTAAAAGATTTCCAAGCAGGACTCTGTAGTCCCATTTTCCGATTATTAAAAATACGGCTTGCATAAGAGCGCTGAAGATTAGCACCCATAACAATATATAGAGGGTTTCTTTTTTTACTGCCGCGTCTATTTTTTTCATATATAAATATCTCCGAAATAAGCATTTAAGGCGTGAAGCCTTTAAAATACAGTATTATTTTAAACAGGATAAGATTGATGGCTTTAAAAGCCGAGCGAAGCAAGCGTTTCATATCTTATCGCGTCTGAAAAATCAGATATTCCCGAAACGAGAAGCAGGGTATCTGCGGTAAGCCTTGAAAGAGCTGTTGCTGTCGTTTGCTTTATGCTTTTACAAAATGTTATCGGATAAGATGATGCTTTCGGCGGAGCTGCAGTGTCCTCTGTATAGGCAATCAAGCTTTCAATTTCATAGCCTCGCGCCTCGAGTGCCGAAACATATTGCTCGCAAAGATCTCCGTAAGGAAGGCAAAGACGCACCTTGTTTCCCGTTATGTGCTTGAATTCCGCCATTGAGTCACTTACCGCTTCTATTGCGATAGGTGAGTGTGTACTGTCAATTATTATTGTGGGAGAAATGGAAATTATTTCGAATTTGGAAGGCAGGGTAACGTTAAGCAATCCCTTTTTTATATTTTCTTTACTTATAGAATAGCCGTTTCGAGTTAGCATTTCCGCGCTTTCTATTGCAAGGATCGCGTTTGCTACCTGAAATCTTCCGCAGATGCGGATCGTGTATTCCTGCCCCTTGTGCATAAAAGTAGTGCCGCGAAGATTTATCGCGGATACCTTTGCGTTCTGAGGCATTGAAATCGTGAGGCGGCAATTGATCGAGTGGCAGGTCTTTGCGATTATTTCGTAAGCACCTTGGTCTTGCGGTACACTCGTTATTTCATTGATACCGCGCTGAACGTAAGAGCGTATTTTTGATATTTCATCCGTATCGTCACTTGGTATAGCTCCGCATATGACCGCTGAAAGCGGCACCGGGAGAAAACGTGATGGATCGTCGGTGTTGTGATCGCATTCAACAAGAGCGAGCTTACAGCCCTTGGTAACAAATTGAAGCAAGGCTATGCATATCATTATTTCTCTCGCGGTCGGCGTGAAATGAGGCTCGCCGCTTTTTTTTGCGATCTCATTTATCGATGTTGCGGCGGCAACGACTTGTTCCGTGTATCTTACCGTCTCCTCTATTGAGAGGGGAGCTCCGTTGACCTTTATATTCTCACGGAGATCCTCGTGCAGCGGCATTGTCAGAGAACCGTTGCAAATTTTTGCTTCGTTGAGGATCGACGTTAGCATTTGCGCGCATACGCTTTTTCCGTTGTTACCTGCAAGGCGTAAGTATTTTATCTTTTTTTGTGGGTCCCCGAGGGCTGATAAAAGTGCTGTGAGACGTTTTTTTGACGATTCGCCCGATGGCGTTGTGTCGGGGGCTGCTTTTATGTATTTTATTGCGTTATGGTAAGTCATTTTAATTAATTATCAAAAGTGATACGCCGATGAGCTTTCTTCTCCGCATAAAAAGCTTTTTGCCTTTATATAGCGTTCTCTTGCATCGGATGCTTCTTTTGAGTTTGCGTTGTATTTTTTGTTTCGTATTGCTCTGAGCATTATATTTTTTGGCGTTTCGTTGGGGTCTATAAGCTCTATTGTTGAGGTTACATACCCCTCTGATTCAAGGCGCAGAAGCCTTAGGGCATCAGTCGCGGCATCGCATAGCTTCTGGCGAAGCATAGAATGACGCGTTATAAATTCAAGCTCAGGGCAGTTGATAACGTGGTTAAGCTCGTGGTGACAGCAGGGAGTTGAAAGTATAACATCCGCTTTCCATTTGGAAGCGTTTTGAAGAACCGCATCGGTTGCTGTGTCGCAAGCGTGGAGT
>JAFQPL010000074.1 GCA_017411785.1 Clostridia bacterium | reverse complement strand
TTATTATATATAAAATCACATCGCCGACAAACGCCCGAAAACATTGAGCAAAATACAAGGGTCGACGCAGTAATTTTATACAAAAGAGACTTAATACCGATATCAGTTAAAATATCCCTCTCTGTAAAGAAGCTCGGCAATAAGCACTGCTCCTCCGGCAGCTCCTCTTAAGGTGTTATGAGAAAGTCCTACGAACTTATAATCGTATACGGTGTCCTCGCGCAATCTACCGACAGTGACACCCATTCCGCCGTAAATATCACGGTCGAGAGCGGCTTGAGGACGGTTATCCTCCTCAAAATAGGTAATAAACTGCTCGGGAGCGTTAGGAAGTCCAAGCTCCTGCGGCTTACCCTTAAAGCTTGCCCAAGCCTCAAGGATCTCCTCCTTGGTAGGCTTGTTTTCAAATCTTACAAACACTGCCGCCGTGTGACCGTCAGAAACAGGCACTCTTATACACTGCGTGGTAATAACGGGAGCATCCGCCTTTACTATCTCTCCGTTTTCTACCTTACCCCATACGCGAAGAGGCTCTTGCTCACTCTTTTCCTCTTCTCCGCCTATGTAAGGAATTATATTATCTATCATTTCGGGCCACTCCTTAAAGGTCTTTCCCGCGCCCGAGATAGCCTGATACGTAGTAGCAACCACCTCTTTTATGCCAAACTTACGTAAAGGAGTGAGAGCAGGCACGTAGGACTGTATAGAGCAGTTAGGCTTAACCGCAATGAAGCCTCTCTTAGTGCCAAGGCGCTTTCTCTGAGCTTCGATAACCTCAAGATGCGCGTCGTTTATCTCGGGAATCACCATAGGGACGTCGGGAGTCCAACGGTTTGCCGAATTGTTGGAGACCACAGGGATCTCTTTCTTGGCATAAGCCTCCTCGAGAGCCTTGATCTCATCCTTTTTCATATCAACGGCACAGAAAACAAAGCTTACGAGCGCTTTCATCTCATCGATATCAGCCGCGTCGTGAACTATCATATTCTTGTATTTTTCGGGCATAGCCGCCTTCATCTTCCATCTATCGCCAACCGCCTCAGCATAAGTCTTTCCCGCGGAGCGTGCAGAAGCCGCAAGAGCGGCAACCTCAAAATAAGGATGATTCTCAAGCAACATCAAAAAACGCTGACCAACCATTCCCGTAGCGCCAACGACGCCAACCTTCATCTTTTCCATAGCAAAAAGTCCTTTCAATAAGCTTTTAAAGCTTATGTATTTATTTTATTTTAAAAAACACATATTACTATAACATAAATATTTAAAAAAATCAATATTTTTTTGCGGTTTTTTATTCTTTTTCAAGCAAAAGACCGTAAAGCTGATTTTTCGACATACCGTGAGCCTCGGCAACCGCCTTTATTGCGCGGTTTTTGCTTTCGCCGTTCCTGCAACGCAGGTCGACCTCATTTTTGAGCGCCGACAAATCAATTTCCTCGTTATCGCGGTCGCACTTTAAATCACTCGCGCCCTCAATTACAAGCACGTATTCCCCTCTCGGCTCGCGCTCGGAATAAAGCTCAACAGCGCCGCCAAGGGTTGTTCTCACTATCTCCTCATTAAGCTTGGTAAGCTCTCTGCATATAGCGATTTTCCTTTCTGCGCCAAGTATCGACGAAAGATCTTTTAGAGTTACTTTTAATTTGTGAGGCGCTTCGTGAAGAATAAAGGTACGCTCCTCCTTCTCCAAAGCCGAAAGCCTTTCCCTGCGCTCCTTTTTGGAAACGGGTAAAAAGCCCTCAAAAACAAATCGCGAGGTCGGCAGCGCAGACAAAGCAAGAGCATTTACCATAGCGCAAGCGCCGGGAACAGACGTGACCGTTATCCCTCTCTCCGCACACAGTCTTACAAGATCCTCGCCTGGATCAGATATTGCGGGCGTTCCCGCATCGGTTATAAGCGCGCAGCTCTCGCCGCCAAGAAGCCGTGTAACTATCTCCTCTCCGCGTTCCCTCTTATTATGCTCATAGTAAGAAACAAGGGGCTTCGATATGCCAAAATGCGAAAGCAAACGCATACTGTTTCGCGTATCCTCCGCCGCTATAAAATCGACCTCAGAAAGCACCTTAAGCGCACGCTCGCTCAGATCCGAAAGGTTTCCTATCGGAGTGGCAACGAGATAAAGTGTACTTTTCGCCGTTTTATTTTTTTCAAGATCCTTCATTATCAACTATTTTTGCCTCTCAATCATTATCTTTTTTATAATCAACGTCAGTAACAGGACCGCATATCCTAAAAAAGCGTATATACCCGCGTAAACGTAAAGCTCGGCTATCATTTCTCCCATTGCCATGGAAAAAAGCAACGGGAAGCATATCGCATTCACCAAAGGAAGCAATCCGAGAAGCTTCATATCCTTGGTAGCAACAAAGCCGAGAGCCATTGAAAAGATCGGGTAGACCGCAAAAAAAAGAATCATGCAAATTCCCATTCCCGCGCTCGCAGGCGCAAGCTTTACAATAAGAAAAGGCAACAAAAGCATAAGTGATATATGCAAAACGAAAAACAGTATTATTTTATGCAAGCGTTTCATAATCCTCTCCCGTAACTATATCTTGATTTTTTTCATATAATTTTATAAAAACAATTTTATCAAGGGGTAGATATATGGCTATTAAAATTTTCATAGACCAAGGACACAATCCAAACAACCCAAACGCGGGAGCAGAGGGTAACGGACTTCGCGAGCAAGACATAGTATTCCGAATCGGAATACTGCTCGCCGAGCTTTTTCGTGAAAACCCTGCGTTTGAGGTAAAGCTCTCGCGTCCGACACTCGACGTTCAGCTTGGAACATCCAACACAACAAGTCTTCGCGAGCGAGTTCGCCTTGCTAACGAATGGGGCGCAGATTATTTTTTAAGTCTTCACACAAACGCGTCGAGCGTACCAAGCGCAACGGGGGTCGAGGCATTTGCCTATTCAAAGCCGTCAGACGCCTTCGACCTCGGTGCCGATATAATAAACGGCATAAGCGAGCTAACAGGTCTTCGCAACCGAGGAATGAAGGTGCGAAGCGGTCTTTACGTTCTGCGTAAGACCTCTATGCCCGCAGTTCTCATTGAGCTTGGATTTATAACAAATCCAAACGATGCCCGACTTATGGTAGACGAACCCGAGCTATTCGCGCAAGGCATATATAACGGCTCGCTTGAGTTTTTTGGATTAAGCTGAAGCAAATCAAACCGAGCGGTTTTCTATCATGGAAAGCAGATCGCTCTCGGATATTATCCTGATACCAAGCTCCTGCGCTTTAACGAGCTTACTGCCCGCCGCTTCTCCCGCAAGCACAAAATCTGTCTTTTTAGAAACGCTTCCAACGGTTTTGCCGCCATTTTGCTTAATAAGCGCGCTTGCCTCGTCGCGCGACATCGTTGGAAGCGTTCCCGTAAGAACAAATGAAAGTCCCGCAAAAAGATCCCCGACGGGAGCGGAATTATCCACTGTAAGCACGCCCGCCTCCTCAATCCTCCTGCAAAGCGCAATATTCTGAGGGTGTGAAAAGAAATCCACCACGTAATCCGCAGTGACCTCTCCAAAGTTCTCAATTGCCGATATCTCATCGACAGTAGCGCGCGAAAGCGCGTCAAGCGTTCCAAAGCGGGATGCGAGAGCCGCCGCGGCAACCTCACCGACCTCACGTATTCCAAGCGCAAAAACAAGTCGTGCAAGACCTACGGTCTTTGAAGACTCTATTGCCGTAACAAGATTTTGAGCGGATTTTTTACCCATTCTCTCAAGAGTTTCAACATCCTCAACCTTGAGCGAATAGAGGTCGGCTGCATCTCTGATTTTTCCGTTAGCAAGCAAAAGCTCTACTATCTGCGGGCCGAGTCCGTCTATATTCATAGCGCCCTTTGAAGCAAAATGCTCTATACTTCTTGAAAGCTGAGCGGGACACGCGCTGTTGGTGCAGCGAAGAGCCGCTCCGTCATTTTTATCAAAGCTTACAGGCTCTCCGCAAGAGGGACAGTGAGTGGGCATAAAGAATTCCCGCTCGCTTCCGTCACGAAGCGCGGTATTTGCTCTTACCACCTCAGGTATTATATCTCCCGCTTTACGAACGCAAACTGTATCCCCAAGCATTATTCCGCGCTCTCGGATAAAATCAATATTATGGAGTGTCGCTCTGCTTACCGTAGTACCCGCAAGTCTTACAGGCGAAAGAATTGCCGTTGGAGTAAGAACTCCCGTTCTTCCAACCGCTATAGTAACGTCGAGAAGCTTTGTTTCCTTCTCCTCAGGAGGAAACTTATAGGCAACCGCCCATCGCGGCGTACTTGTAGCCTCGCCTATTCTGCGGCGGTCATCAAGCCCGTCAAGCTTTACAACCACTCCGTCTATATCATACGCAAGTCCGTCACGGGCAGCTCCTATTTTGTTTATATGCTCTATAACCTCGTCGGCGCTGCTCGCAACCGTTCTCATGCCAAGAACCTTAAATCCAAGCTCAGATAGCCTGTCAAGCGTTTCTGTATGCGTTTTCGGAATCCGACCGTCAGAATACAGATCTCCATCCTGAAAATTAAATATAAAAATATCAAGCTTACGCTCGGCAGTTATCCTTGAATCAAGCTGACGCAACGAGCCTGCCGCCGCGTTTCTCGGATTTGCCATAAGAGGCTTACCCTGCGCCTCACGCTTGGCGTTTATATCCTCGAAAACCGCTCTCGGCATATAGACCTCGCCCCTGACAGTAAGAGAGAGTGGCTCGGGCAAGCGCAAGGGTATCGACTGTATAGTTCGGATATTTAAGGTCACGTCCTCTCCAACGTTACCGTCCCCTCTCGTAGCTCCGCGTACAAGCTCCCCGTTTTCATAGATAAGCGAGACAGAAAGTCCGTCTATCTTCGGTTCTACCGAATAGGTAACAGAGGAAAGCTCCTCGCTCATCCTTCTGCAAAAATCCTCGGTCTCCTCAAAAGAAAAGACATCGGAAAGCGAATCCATACGCACAGTGTGCGTAACCTTTTCAAATTTATCAAGAGCCTCTCCGCCAACTCTCTGTGTGGGGGATGCGGGATCATAAAGCTCGGGAAATTGCTCCTCTAAGGCTTTAAGCTGAGCAAACATCATATCATATTCGTAATCGGATATTTCGGGAGAATCCTCAACATAATATTTTCGCGAATGATATGTCAGGCTCTCTCTAAGAGCGCTTACTCTTTCTTTTATCTCGTTTGAAGCCATAAGATCCTCCAGAATTCCAAACAAACTATATTTATAAATATACAATATATATTATATCAATTTTACCTCAGCCTGTCAATCAAAAGAAATATATTTTTTGCAAAAAGTTATTAAACAAGCCTATATAATCATAAGGATTAGAGAGCAAGAACAGGAGGTGGGGTATATGGAAATTCTTTTTTCGGTTTTGGTTTTAGGCGTTGCGCTCGTAAACGGATGGACAGATGCTCCGAGCGCAATAGCCGGGTGCGTTTCAACACGCGCTCTATCCCCCCGCTCTGCTCTTTGCCTTGCGGCAGTATGTAACCTCTTGGGAGCAATATTTATGGCAATTATCTGCCCAACGGTTGCAAAAGCGCTTTACGGAATTGCCGATTTCGGAACCGAACCGAGATCCGCGATAATATCTCTTTCGGTTGCTTTATTAACAGTTATTCTTTGGGCAACGCTCGCCTCCTTCAAAGGCTTTCCGACCAGTGAAAGCCACGCGCTCATATCAAGCGTATGCGGCAGCGCGCTTGCCGCAAATCCCTCGCTGAGCTCTATCCAGCTTGCAGAATGGAGCTCGGTAATTCTGGGGATCATCATTTCAACGCTTCCCGTAATGCTGCTATCCGCTATTATCTACAAGCTCGCAACAAAAATATTCAAGGATCAGGATCGCAGAAAAACCATGCGATATTTTATGAAGGTTCAACGAATAAGCGCGGGAATAAGCTCGTTTCTGCACGGAGCGCAGGACTCGCAAAAATTTATAGGCGTTTACATGCTGGGGCTTACCTTCATAAGAGGAAATACCGCTATCAATACAGGAGAAGAGTTTAAAATACCAATATATATCACTGTTGCCTGCGCCGCGGCTATGACACTCGGAACACTTATAGGCGGATCACGCATAATTAAAAAGGTGGGGTGCGAGCTCACCTCTCTCGATCCCTTGAGCAGCAGTGCCGCGGATACCGCCTCATCCTCCTTTTTGGGAGTATGCTCCTTTCTCGGACTTCCAACAGCAACAACACACGCCAAGACCTGCGCAATAATGGGAATAGGTCTTTGCAAAAGGAAAGGCACCAATCCAAAGATTGCAGGAGAGTTGTTTTTAGCATGGTTTCTTACCTTCCCCGCTTGCGCGCTCATAAGCTATCTGCTTTCCTTGTTAGCAAATGCAATTCTGCTATGAAAAAGGAGAAGTTTATGCAAAAAAACAATTATTTTGAGGCTCTTGAGGAATTAGCCTCGCTTTCGACTCGGGCTGTTTTTCTGACATCAAGCTCAACACGAACCCTGATGCAACAGTCGCTTTGCGAGCTTGAGGAGATAGAAGCGACTGCCACCAAAAAGATATGCGAGCTTGAGCTTTCTCTCTTTAATGACTTTCTCCCTCCTCTTGAAAGACACTCTATAGCTGAGGTAGCACACAGCATAGGCCGTGTAATAGAAAAAAGCTGTCTTATAGTCTATCAAAAATCTCTGCGCGCGGGATACGACAAGCGAACAAAGGCAAGCGAGGTCTGCATTATACTTTCGGAGCTCATCGAGGATAGCATAAAAATGTTAAAAAAGATAAAAAAGCCCAATCAAAATCCAAAGCTCACAGAATTCAGAAATAAGCTTCTCTTGGCAAGAAAAGCTGCAAGAGCTCCTCAAAAAAGGCAAGGAAGCCTAAGCGCTCTCTCGGGAGAGCTTCGCGAGGAGCTTTCGGATTGCTTCGATAAAATTATTGAAATAATGCTCTGTAACATATGATTATTTTTTCCTTTTGCCAAAATAAAGCTCGGTCTCTTCCTTTATCTCACGGCTCATAATTATAAGAACAGCAAGATTTATAACCGTCATGATCCCGAGAGAAAGATCCGCGCTCTCCCATATAATATCAGAGGAAAGCACAGAGCCCAAGCAAACCGAAATAGAATAAATCGCTACGAATATCCACTTAGAACAACGCCTTCGGGAAATAAAATTAACACTCACGATCCCGTAATGCGCCCAGCAAAGCACAGTTGCCAGTCCAAAAAGAAGAACCGCCCCCGCAATAAAATAACCCGAAAAGCCTCCGAGAAGCGAGGTGTAGGCGCCAACCGTCATCATCATAAAATCTCCACTCTGCGATGCGCCGTCAAAGCCAACTATAATAACTATCGCGGTAAGCGTGCAAAGCACTATTGTATCGACAAAAACCTCAAAGATCCCCCACGTGCCCTGCTTTGCGGGAATTTTACAGCTTGAAACCGCATGAGCCGCAGGAGCGGTTCCGCATCCCGCCTCATTAGAAAGTATTCCCCGCATAGTTCCGTAACGCAACGCCGAGGAAAGCAAAAATCCCATTACTCCCCCAACTCCGCTCCGCAAAGTAAAGGCATTTTTAAATATCAGTGAAAAAGCCTCAAGGGTTCTCCGCGGATATATACATATTACGGCAACAGATAGAACAAGAAAGCCCACAGTCATAAACGGCACGAGCTTTTCGGTGACCGAGAGTATTCCGTCACGACCGCGCAAAGATGTCCACAGGGTTATAACGGCAAAAGCAACTCCAATAACGATCGGGGGCACGCCGAAAACTCCGTTCATCGCGTTCGCCGCGGCATTTACCTGGATCATTCCTCCCATAGAAACGGCATTAAAAACACAAAGTGCCGCAAAAACACACGCAAGAATCCGGCCAAAAAGCTTACCGCCAAAGGCATCGCTTATATAATAAGGCGCGGCACCGTAAGGCATACCGTCGGAATCATAACGTCTGTGCCGCATTACAAGAACTATTTCGGAATACTTCAGAACCATAGCCACAAGCGCGCTGACCCACATCCAAAAGATCGACCCAAATCCGCCAAGAGCTATTGCCGAGGCAACTCCAACCATATTACCGACTCCAAGAGTTCCCGCAAGAGCAAGCGTCATAGCTCCGAGAGATGAAACCCCTTTACCCGCTCCATCAGGCTTTAAAGCGCGTATTACCTTTATAGGATGCAAAAAATGAAAAAATCTCAATTTCACACAAAAAAATATTCCCGTCAGTATCAGCATCACGGGAACTCCCGCCCCAAAAATATATTCATTTAAAAAGCTCACCGCCTTTCCCAAAACAACACCTCCCAAAAACAATTCAACTAATATTGAGTATTCCCAATTTCCCACTTTTTTGCGTTTTTCACTGTTCTTTATCCAATCTTTTTCAGAATATTTATTTTCTTTTATTTTTCAATTGTGAATTAAATGTTAAATATTGAAAAAAGACTTGATTTTTATAAAAAAAAGTGTAAAATAAGTTATAGATTAGCACTCGCAAGCCAAGAGTGCCAAAAAATTAAAAATTCTTTTTTATATATTTATTGTTAGGAGGAAGAAAAAATGACAATTAAACCGCTTGCAGACAGAGTTGTTGTAAAGCTCGTAGAAGCAGAGGAAAAAACCAAAGGCGGACTTATACTTACCGCTTCCGCTCAGGAAAAGCCGCAGGTTGCAGAGGTCGTTGCCGTTGGTCCCGGTGGGATGGTTGACGGTAAGGAAATCGCTATGACGGTTAAGGTAGGCGACAAGGTTATTACGTCTAAATACTCAGGTACCGAGGTAAAGGCTGACGGTGTTGAATACACGATAGTGCGCCAAGGAGATATCCTCGCTATCGTTGAAGACTGATATTATATATTTTAAGAAAGGTGAAACAAAATCATGGCAAAGGAAATTCTTTATGGTATAGAAGCACGCAGCGCACTCTCTCGCGGAGTTGACAAGCTTGCAGACACTGTTAAAATCACGCTTGGCCCCAAGGGAAGAAACGTAGTTCTTGATAAAAAGTACGGTTCTCCCCTTATAACAAACGACGGCGTTACGATAGCAAAGGAAATAGAGCTTGAGAACGAAGCCGAGAATATGGGAGCTCAGCTCATAAAAGAGGTCGCTACAAAGACCAATGACGCGGCAGGTGACGGAACGACCACCGCTACACTTCTCGCGCAGGCATTTGTCCGCGAGGGTATGAAAAACGTAACCGCGGGAGCTAACCCCATGGTGCTCCGTAAGGGTATCAAAAAGGCGGTAGACAGAGCTGTTGAAGCCCTTATCGCTTCCTCCAAAAAGGTAAGCGGAAGCGAGGATATCGCGAGAGTCGGAACTATTTCCGCAGGTGACGAGGTTATCGGTCAGCTTATCGCGGACGCTATGGAAAAGGTAACGTCGGATGGCGTTATCACCGTTGAGGAGTCAAAGTCGGCAGATACCTACTCCGAGGTAGTTGAGGGTATGCAGTTTGACCGCGGATATCTCTCGCCCTATATGGCAACCGATATGGATAAGATGGAGGCTGTTCTTGACGACGCCCTTATACTTATCACCGATAAAAAGATATCTAATATTCAAGAGGTCCTCCCTGTTCTTGAGCAGGTAGTTCAGGCAGGCAGAAAGCTTATGATAATAGCAGAGGACGTTGAGGGCGAGGCTCTTACCACTCTCGTGCTTAATAAGCTCCGCGGCACATTTGTTTGTGTTGCGGTCAAGGCTCCCGGATTCGGCGACCGCAGAAAAGAAATGCTCCGCGACATTGCTATTCTCACAGGCGGTGAGGTCATCTCCTCCGAGATAGGTCTTGAGCTTAAAGACGCAAGCCTTGAGATGCTCGGTCACGCGCGTCAGGTAAAGGTCAACAAGGAAAACACAATTATCGTTGGCGGCGCAGGAAACAGCGAGGACATCAAGTCACGCATAGCGCAAATCAAGGTCGCTATCGAAAGCACGACCTCCGATTTCGACCGTGAGAAGCTTCAGGAAAGACTTGCAAAGCTTTCGGGCGGTGTTGCCGTTATCAAGGTCGGCGCTGCTACCGAGGCAGAAATGAAGGAAAAGAAGCTTCGCATCGAGGACGCTCTTAACGCGACCCGCGCGGCTGTAGAAGAAGGAATCGTTGCGGGCGGCGGTACCGCTTACCTCAACGTAATTCCCGCAGTTGCAGCCCTCGTCGACGAGGTAGACGGCGATGAAAAGACAGGTGTTCGCATCGTTCTTAAGGCGCTTGAGGAACCCGTTCGTCAGATCGCCGCTAACGCAGGATTTGACGGCGCGGTAATCGTAAACGAGATAATGAGAAGCGGAAAGACCGGCTACGGATTTGACGCTTACAATGAGGTTTACTGTGATATGGTAAGCGCGGGAATCGTAGATCCTACCAAGGTTACCCGTTCTGCTCTCCAGAACGCATCCTCGATAGCATCGGTAATCCTCACCACCGAATCTGTGGTGGCTGACAAGAAGGACCCCGCTGCTGAAGCTGCCGCTAACGCCGCTATGGCAGGCGCCGGCGGAATGGGCGGAATGTATTAAAAAATTGGGAATGGGCTCCGCCCATTCCCAGATTTTTTAATAAGTTATGATCGCTTACGCGAGTTTAGAGTTATAATTGCCTTCGGCAAGTTATGATGTGCCTTACGGCACAGTTTAAAGCAGCATAGCGATCATATCATAACGTTTGCGAAGCAAACTCATAACTTTTGGCATCGCCAAAACCATAACTCTAAACTAATAAAAAGATTAAAATATTATCTACGGCAAACGCTATATTTTACAATAAATATAACCCGTGATCGCTTGCGCGAGTTTAAAGTTATAATTGCCTTCGGCAAGTTATGATGTGCCTTTCGGCACAATTTAAAGAAACATAGCGATTATATCATAACGTTTGCGAAGCAAACTCATAACTTTTGGCAACGCCAAAACCTCAACTCTAAACTAATAAAGCTTATACAAAGGAGTTATATGTCAGACAGTATATTACGTACAAAATCCAAAGAATTTGCTAAAGGAATTATCTTTCTTTGCCGAGAAATGAAACAAAAAAACGTAGAAAGTGCTCTTACAAACCAACTTTTGCGTTGTGGAACATCAATAGGTGCTAACATTCACGAAGCACAATACGCACAAGGAACTAAAGATTTCATCTCAAAATTAGAAATATCATTAAAAGAATGCAATGAAAGTAGTTACTGGCTTGAATTATTATATGAAACAGATAATATAAACGAAGAAATATTTAATAAGTTGCAAAATCAATGCATTGAACTTCGCCGTATGCTCGTTTCTTCAATTACCACTTTAAAAAACAAATAATATTAAAAACTTAGTTTACAATTATAATCATACAAAAAGCGGTTTTGCCTATGTTTATCATAGAAAAAACCGCTTTTTGTATTTTTATTAATCACTAAATGTGCTGCTCCCCATCATAACTGATATAGAAGATATACTAAATTACTTTTTTCCTGTTCCGTTACATTCTTCACATTCAACAAGCGTATATCCGGAACACTTTCGATCTGGGCATAAATCTCGATGTGTTGCAGTATCTCCATCAAGTATTTGACCTCCAAGTGCTATAGTTTGATAATAACAAGTTTTTTTCACTTTACCCGAACCATCACATTTTTCGCACTTTCCACAAAAAGAACTTTAAAAAAGGTTATTTATTTTCCATTGCTTGAGCATCGTTTAAATAGAATATAAAAACAAGTTCAACCAAAAATACCGCTTAATTATCACTATCAGGATAACAAAGCGGTATTTTTATAAATTGTTTTATATAATTTTAAATGCTTTATTTAAAAGCTCTCGTGCGCTTCAGCGCAAGATAGAGGACAATACCGCCGCCAAGAGCGCAAACTATCTCCCCTGCTCCAACCGTCAGCATCAAGAACCAAAATGCGTCGGGAACACCGTAAGCGTATTGCAAAACAAACGGAACGATTATAGCGTTTGAAAGCACGTAAGGGATCGGCGCGAGATACGGAAGCTTACGCAAAAGATAAACACCAAGCATACCTATAAGCGTTGCGAGCGAGCCAAAAAGCATATCGTAAGCATTACCCGAGAAAATCAGATTTGAGAGCAAGCATCCAACAGTCATCCCCGGTATCGCGGCGGAAGTAAATACACCGAGAATGCAAAGCGCTTCGGAAATTCTGAATTGCACTATCCCGCTGTCAAGCTTAAAAATCGCCGAGATCCACGTCAGCACAACGTAAAGCGCGGCTATGACCGCTCCGTAGCATACGTTTAAAATCGCTTTTCTTCGTGCCGATATTTTCTTTTCCATTATTAAATTCTCCTTAGTTTTTATTATTGTGAGGATGGTTACGAACTCACATTTTTTTGATCAAATTTTATTTTTGCGGGTCAAGATATTTCCAATAAGACCTTATATAGCTTATTCCCGACCAGACAGTCATTACGAGCGAAAGCGCTACGCTTACCCAAGTAAGAGGAAGAATATCATATCTCCAAGCAACGCTATGCCCTACTACCGCCTCGGTTATAAGCTTAGTTATCCACTGAACAACAGGCTCGAGAAGTACGGTTGATATAGCAACTATCTGCGTTACCGTTTTTACCTTACCAAGCATATTAGCCGCAAGGACCACGCCCGAAGAGCTTGTAGCAACCATTCTTATCGCGGTTATCGCAAGCTCTCGGAAAACAACTATAATAAGGGAAATTATCATAAGAAGCTCAAGGTTTTCAAATTTATAAAGAAGCACGAAAAGCGTTCCTATCACCATAAATTTGTCGGCTATCGGATCGATAAATTTTCCGAAATCGGTAACGATCCCGTCCCTTCTTGCAATTCTTCCGTCAAGCATATCGGTTATAGAAGCGGCAATAAAGAGCGCCGCGCAAACGATCGCCGAGATATAAAAGCTAATGCTCGGCGCAACGATTGAATATTTTGGGGTAAGCATACCCACAACTAAAATTACAGGAACAAGACAGAGTCTTGTGAGTGAAAGCTTGTTAGGTAGGTTCATTTTTTTCTTCATCGGCTATCCTCCGTATTAAAGTATTGCTCTGCCAAAGAGGTCGTAATCAAGCACCTCGCGTATTTTTACATTCACAAACGAGCCGGGAGCAACACGCTTCTCCGCCTTAAAATAAACCTTACCGTCTATTTCGGGCGCGTCTGCAAAGCTTCTGCCGAAGTGCACGCTTGCCACGGGATCGTAATCCTCGCAAAGCACTGTAAGAGTTTTACCTATCATTTTTTCATTATTTTCGGTATTGATATCAAGCTGCTCGCGCATTATAGCATCTGCCCTGTCCTGCTTCAGCTGCTCATCAAGCTGACCGTCAAGGCTATACGCAACGGTATCCTCCTCGCGTGAGTACGGAAATACGCCAAGATGCTCGAAGCGCGCTTCCTTAACGAACTCGCAAAGCTCCTCAAAATCCGCCTCGGTCTCCCCGGGGAAGCCCGCTATAAGCGTAGTTCTTATAACGATATCGGGTATCTCACGGCGAAGCTTTTTTACAACCTCGCGTATCATCTTACCGTCTCCGTGACGGTTCATTGCCTTGAGCATATTATCACTTATATGCTGGATAGGCATGTCTATATACTTTAAAATTCTGTCATTATCCCTTATCTCCGCAATAAGCTCATCGGTTATCTTATCGGGATAGCAGTAAAGAAGTCTTATCCACGGAATAGAGGTCTCCTCGGTTATTTTCCGAAGCAGCTCGGCAAGCTTATAC
>JAFQPL010000073.1 GCA_017411785.1 Clostridia bacterium | reverse complement strand
TTCGCCCCTACGTATTTTGCGGTTATTTTCTCGTCATACAAACGACACTCTCAACGTGCCCACACCTCGGAAACATATCGACCGGCTGAACGCTGCTCATTCTATAACCCCTCTCAAGAAAATACGCAAGATCTCTCGCAAGCGTATCGGGCGCGCAGGAGACGTAAACCACCTTTTTTACCTCAAGCTCGGAAAGCGTATCGATAAGCTCCCTCGTGCTTCCCTTTCTCGGCGGATCGATTATAACTACATCGGGGGTAACACCGCCAAACGCCGAGAGTATCGTGCCCTTATCGGAGGCGTCACCGCAAACAAAATCCGCATTACTTATATTATTTCTCAACGCGTTCTCTCGCGCGCAATCAACGGCGCTTGGCTCTATCTCTATTCCGCAAAGCCTTTTAGCCTTGCGCGCCATAGAAAGACCGATAGTTCCCGTTCCGCAGTAAAGATCGGCTATGATCTCTCCGCCCGTAAGCGAAGCCGCCTCACGCGCCTTTGAATATAAAAGCTCCGCGCCCTCTCGGTTTACCTGATAGAAGGATGCGGGTCGAATAAAAAATCGCAGTCCGCAAAGCTCGTCCTCTATCCCCTCTTTTCCGTAAAGCAATTTATACTCATCCCCAAGCACTACGTTGGTATCCTCACAATTAAAATTCAACATAATACTTACAACACAAGGAAATTGCTCCTTAACGCGCTCAACAAGCACGTCACTATGTAAAAGCTCCCTGCCGTTTATCACAAGGCAGAGCATCGTCTCTCGGGTAGCCTCGCCCATACGTAAATATATATGCCGCAAAAGCCCCCTGCCACTTTCCTCGTCGTAGACACTCCAGCCAAGCTCGTCGGCTGTCGAGCAGACAAGCCGTAAAATAGGAGCAAACGCAGTATTTTGAATAGCGCACTCCTCCGCGGGAATTACCTTATGAGTTCTCGACTCATAAAATCCCGCAACGGTTTTACCCTTTATTTTGGTAAGCGGATACTGACCTTTGTTACGGTACGCGCGCTCCTTTCCCGTAGAGATCACAGGCAGTATCTCGGCGTCAGTAAGTCCCGTTTTAATAAATTCGTTCTTTACGTAGCTATATTTCAGCTCAAGCTCACGCGAATAGCTTACGTTACGGTATACGCAGCCCCCGCAGGAGAGCGGAGCCGAGCAAAAGCCCTCTGCCCTATCGGGCGAGGGCATAATTATTTCCTCAAGCCGAGCAACAAGAAAGCTCTTATTGATCTTTATTATCCTTGCTCTTACAAAATCACCGCTTACCGCGCCTCGAACAAAAACCACTCTGCCGTCTATTCTGCCAACGCCGTTTCCGAGGTTATTAAGATCGGTTATCTCAAGCTCAACAACATCATTCTTTTTTATATCAGTCATTTATATAATATTCCTTACCGTTATCAAGGCAAAGGCAAGCAAGCGGTTCACCGAACGCGGCGCCGCAATCTATAATTATAGAGCCCTCGCCATAGTATATCTGTCCCTTGTCAGCGCCGTCTATAGTATAGGTCGGTACGTGTCCCGCAATAACGGTAACACCGTCGATAAGCTCACGCTCTCTGTCTATAGGCTCGGAAATAAAATCCTCGGGCATATAATCCTCAAGCGAGGTCTTGGGATCAAAATCAGCTATTCCCGCGTGAACGAGCAGATATTTTCTCTTGCCTACCTCGACCTCCTCGTAAAGAGACATATCCTCAAGATATTCGAGGACACCCTCACGCAGATCGGCGTCAAGAGCCTTAAAATCCTCCATTACCTTATCGCCGCCATCCTCCATCCAGTGAGCCATCTCGGAAACTGTGTCGGCATCGGGACGTATTCCGTCGGTAAGCATGGAATTCAAGGATTTAAGCAAGCGAACCGCGCGGTAATCGTGGTCTCCGACAATGGGTATTACATTAAACCTCATGCTAAGATCGCAAAGAAGCCCTATAGAGTCCTCGCCGTAATCAACTATATCACCGAGAACGTACATCATATCTCTGTCAGTAAAATTTATTTCCTTTAAAAGTCTTTGAAATTTTTCATTGGAACCGTGAAGGTCCGAAACCACGTATATCATTTTTCCTCCATAATCTATATAGCCTTGATCACGTTACTGCAATAAACGTCACATTCAACCGACAAATCGGCATCTGCAACAAATCTCCTCAAGACCTCGCAAACGGGATTTTCCGTATAAAAATGTCCCGCCTCGATAAGCGTTATATTCCTTTCGTTAAAATCAAACGCATCGGTCATAGGATGATAATCGAGCCGTCCGCTTATAAGCGCATCAGCACCCGCGGCGCGAGCCGCCTCTATCATATCCTTTCCGCTGCCGCCAACCACCGCAACCCGACTGATATTTTCCTTCGAACCCGAAAGCAGAACGAACGGCGAGCCAAGAACGCTCTTTACCTTGAGCGCAAGCTCCTGAGCGGAGACCGTACTCTCCAACGTGCCGACTCTGCCAAGGGGAATTCCCTCATCGTAAAGCGGCTCGGCATCACGTATCTCAAGAAGCTCGCAAAGACGATCGTTTACTCCGCCCGAAACGGCGTCAAGTCTTGTGTGAAACGACATAACCGATATTCCCGACTCTATAAGCGATATAAGCTTTGCGGAAACGTATCCGAGATCATCCACAGACTTCAAGCCCTTATATATAAAGGGATGGTGCGATACTATTATGTCGTAACCGTTTTCGACTGCATATTCAACCGTTGCAGAGGTAACATCAAGTGCCACAAGAACCCTTTTTACCTCTTTTTCTCTATTCGGACAGCACATAAGTCCGTCATTATCCCACTCGCAGGAAAGCGACTTGGGTATTTTGCCCTCAAGAAAGGCGTAAAGCTCGCATACCTTCATTTTTATTCTCCCATATATTCCAATATTTGATTTAAAAGAGCGGTATCATCACCGCCGTCAAGTCCCGCCTTACTCTTTCCTAACAAGCGAGCCGAGATCACGTCCGCCTCACGCTTCATCGCGGAAAGCAACAGCTCGGTGCGCGCCTGAAGATTTATTTTACCGAAGAAAAGCTCAAGACAAGTCGCTTTGGTAAGCCTTCCCGTGTATTTTGCAACTATTATCTGATATATCTTACCGTCCTCAACAAGAGTCTCATCGGTTATCTCAAATCCGTTCTCAAAAAGATAAGAGCGCAAAAGCTCTTTGTGCGTCATCGGCTGTAAAACAAGCTTTGGCTTTTTTTCCTTTACCCATTCAGCCGAGGAAATTATATTTACGATAAGCTCGCCGCCCATCCCGAGAATAAAAACGGTATCGGGCGAATATTGGTCTATTCTGTAAAGTCCGTCCGAAAGAATCGGAAAAACGGCGTTTTCGCAGGAAAATCCGAGAATGTTTTCCTTTGCGCGCCTGATAGGACCTTCATTTATATCACTTACCACCGCGCCTCTTATTATACCCTTGGTATAAAGATATATCGGCAGATATGCGTGATCCGTGCCTATATCGGCAACAAAATCTCCCTTTTGCGCAAAGGAGGCGGCGCAAAGGAGTCTTTTACTTATTTTCGGGAAGCTCATTTTAAATCCTTCTTAATTGACTTATTGGGGAGGCTTGCCTCCCCAATAAGCTAATAAATTATTTTTCGCCCAAAAATGCATTTATCTTTGCAACAAGCGCGTCTGCGTCGGTTCCGTGAACCGCGCAAGCGTCCTCAATAGACTCGCCTCTCGCAGAGGGACATCCGAGACAATGCATTCCTATCTCAAAAAAGAACTGTGCGGTGGCAGGCTCGAAATCGAGAACTTCACCGATAATAGAATCCTTAGTTACCTTCATTTTAAATCCTCCTTATTTTTAGGCTTCATAAATATTATAAGCAAAAATATCTAAAAAGTCAATAAAAAGACTTTATTTTTTTCACAATATGTGTTATAATGTTAAAGATTGGATTTAACTCGGCGAATTTTGCTAAAGTATATTAGGATATAAAAACGGAGAGCTATAATGTCAAAGGAAAAACTCAAAGCCCTTATGGGCGAAGTAAAAAAGGAAGGGCCGAATATAATATTTTCTTTAATCAGCGCGTGGCTGCTGGTTCTCTCGGTCATTCAGATAATTTTCTCTTTCATACCGAAATACAGAACCATTACCGAAGGGGGAGAAGAAAAAGAGGAGCTGTACTACCTCTACCAGAACGTCGTTCCCGAGTTCTCGGACGCAATAAATATCGTGCTGTTCGTTCTGATAGTTATCGCGGTTGCCGTAGCGCTTTATCTGATGAACAGATTCTGGCTGAAAAGATCGCTCTTTATCATTCTTCCGATTTCATTTTTGTTCTACGGAATGCTTTCTATCGCGCTTCCCGCGGCAACGGTATTAGACCGCGGATTTTGGGCGTTTATCTTCTCCGCTCTCGCAATCTTAGTTTTCGTTGTATGCATAAATTACGCAAGAAGCCAAAAAATACCGCTTCCTACTAAGGATATATCCTCTAAAGCTTCTTTGACAATAGTTATAACGGCATTTGTATTGCTCTCAAGCTATTGGACATTTTTGCTATGGGCAAGAACCGCCACCTACAATGCTCCCTGCTTTGACATGGGAATATTCGCGCAGGCATACGACAATATAGTCGACCCGTCCCAGCATTTTCTACCGATAACCACATGCGAAAGAGGCGAAGAGCTTTCTCACTTCGCGGTTCACTTTTCACCGATACTTTATCTGCTTGCGCCCTTCTGCTTCTTTATAGAGCCTCTGCCCGTGCTCGTCGTAGCGCAGATAGTGCTTGTGCTTTCGGGCGTTTTCCCAATCTATCTTATCTGCCGAGAGATAAAGCTCTCAAATCTTAAGACCACGCTTATTTCTCTGCTATTTTTAATTTATCCCGTAATGAGCAGCGGCTCATTCTACGATTTCCACGAAAACGCATTTTTAGCGCCGCTGATACTTTGGACACTCTACTTCTCACATAAGAAAAAATGGTATCACACGCTTCTTATGTTCGTATTCGCGCTTCTTGTTCTTATGGTCAAGGAGGACGCGGCAATATACGTTGCGTTTATTTCGCTTTATATCTTCTTCGGAAGAAAGAGGTACGCAAGCGGGGTGTCGATGTTCATAATGACGGTTGCGTATTTCTTCTTCGCAATATCTATGATATCGCACTTCCAGCAAAATATGTTCCACGGAGCGGAAGGAAATATGCTGAGCTCCAGATATGCGAACATAATAGGTGACGAAGCAGGCTTCATTTCGCTTATAAAGGTGTTTATAGTTGACCCCGCCCTTTATATTACCGAAAGTCTTACCTCAAACAAGCTTTTCTATATTTTGAATATGTTCCTGCCGCTTGCCTTTTTACCGATAATAACCCGAAAGCCGTCGCGCTGGTTGCTTTTGGGACCGATATACATATTGAATCTCGTAACCGATTATCCCTATCAGCACGATATCGGCTACCAGTATTCCTTCGGTTCGGGAGCATTGCTCGTTTATCTTGCGGCAATAAACCTCGCGGATCTTTCAAACGACGTATTCTTCCCAACGCGTGAGACGGCAGCTCCCGTAGCCGCCGAAAGCACCGCAATAGCGCAAGGTCCTTCGGAAAGAGCCTCGGAGGCAATGCTTTGCTGTAAGGCGGGAGCTTCGGATTCAACGTCGGCAGCTGACTCGGCACCCGTTGAGCCGCTTCGCCCCTACAGCAAAAACGTCAAGGTACGCTTTGTTTCTTACCTTGCTGCTATAGCCCTGCTCTTTGCGGTATTCGCGTCGCTCTTCGTTCAAGCGGCTCGCGCGCCTTATCACTTCTACTACGCAAGACGTCTTGTATCCGATACACAAAGCGGAGACCTTGACACGATAGACGACGTGCTCTCAAGAGTTGACCGCAGTAAATCGATTCTCGCAAGCTCGGGATATCTTACGCATCTCTACGACGCCGACGAGCTTTACAGCACTCTTCAGGTATTTACAGAGGGAAATGCGATAGTACGATTCACCGATATCGCGGTTCTTGATCTCAGAGGAAGCGAAAAAGAAAACTCCGAAGACCGCACGCGCAAATATCTTCTCTACGGATATGAAATAACCGACGAGGGAAAAGACGCAAACGGTGAGGTAATAATTCGAGTTCTCGAGCGCACCGATGCCTCTCCCGAGGTAGGCTACTCAAAGGCTTATCTCGCATATTTGGAGCAAAAGGCTGAACAAGAAAAGGCTGAGCAGGAAAATGCTGAGCAAGAAAATGCTGAGCAAGAAAATGCCGAGCAAGAAAATGCCGAGCAAGAAAATGCCGAGCAAGAATAAATAATAAATCAAAGCAAAATCACCGCTTTATATCGGGAATCCGATAATAAGCGGTGATTTTTTACTGAAATTTATTTTATCTCTCAATTATCACAAATCGGCTTCCCGAGTCATCCGAGCTTATATCCTCAAGCGGCACACAATACCGCTTACCGATCTCAAAGATCTCCTCATCAGAGGATTTAAAGCAAACGACCATTTGATTCTTCTCAAGCCTTACCGCCTCACCAAAATCGGCAGAGGAAAGCATTTCAAGCTCATTCTCTCCAAAAAAAGCAACCGTCAGAGCGATCTCACTCTCCAGCATAACATTTTCGCCGTCACTTCTCGCTCTCGCTCCGATAAGCGATGCGTGGGCGCAAAAGCTTGATATATCAAGCTCTCCGCTTCCCGATTCATATTTAAACGGAAGCTCGGCATCATACGCTCTTATCTCACTCTCCCTCTTGCAGAGAAGCTTATATTTAATATTACCGCGAAGTACGTATCTGCCGTTCTCAAGCAAGCAGCTCTCACAAGCAGCATTTCCCCACACATCAACGATCTCAAAATCCCCGTCAAGTCCGATGCTCTCGCAGGTAAGACGCTCGCTCTGCGTAAGCGTAGCATTTTTATTTGCAATAACATACGGCAAGCGCATCTTTTTATATTCCGCGTTGCAGATCTGAGCGGTGGAATAAATATCTCTCGTATAGCAAATGTCGGAATTTCGGGCAATACAAACCGAAAGCACCAAAGCCACCTCGAT
This sequence comes from Clostridia bacterium, assembly GCA_017411785.1. GTDB lineage: Bacteria > Bacillota > Clostridia > Oscillospirales > CAG-272 > HGM12713. Next base: position 13,812 of record JAFQPL010000073.1, on the reverse strand, counting down.
TTCCGCTCTGCCCGCGGTGATGGCAACATTAAGCTCATTTATGCTTCCCGTAGCACTGCAAAGCAACGCGACCTCACCCCCGTCAAGCTCCTCGATATCGGTTTGAGCCTCAAATGGTATCTTTCTGAGTGCTTGCTCTACAGAATCTCCCCTCTCAATCGTAAGTCTTACGCATACCTCACCCGACACCCTTACGACCTCTCCGTCGACCGCCGAGTCGTTTATAACGCAAGAAGCATCGGAATAAAGAATTCTGCAATCCTCGCCGATAAAATAATCGTCGGCAAGAGTAACCACGTCAGAGCTTTCGCAATTGATAGCCAAGCACTTGGAATCAAGACGCAGCCTCTGCAAAGCAGACGGATCCTCAACACCGCGCAAATTCTCCTCGCATAAGCCTCTGCCAAAGCATAAGACAGAGGCTCTGATGCCTGCTCTCAGCTGCAAGCGTCTCGGCGTATTTACTCTTACGCTTGAACCGTCTCCCGAAAGAGCGCACAAAACGCTTACTCCCTCACCAAGCTCAACCTTATCCGCATTCTCAATAGGCAAAGAAAAGCTGTACTCGGCAGAAAAAGGCATAGAATTTATTTTTCCGTCTGCCCCGAGGTATATAAGCGTATAATCAACCGCGCCGCTGAAATCAACGCTTCGCGCGCCTATGAATTTTGCGGGAGCAAGTATATTCTCCCTTATAGCAAGAAAACGTCTTACCTCGGGAAACTCCTCGGGAACGCTTATATCCTCATTTACGTCGCAATTCACAGTTCTTGTACATAAGGGAAGCGATATAGCTCCCTCAAGAACTCCTGTTTCTGTATTATAAATCATTTTTACTCTCCCCTTTTATAAAAATATAAATTTGTTTCAGTAAAAATCTATGCGCCGCATTATCTTTTTATGACAAAATCTTTGACATAAATAAAAAAATATGATATAATATATTTCGTATGCTTAAAAATAAGTAATATTAAGAAAGGAATCGGCAAAATGGTAACGGTAACAGACGTTTTTCCCCGCAGCCGCGCGGCTAGAGCGGGAATCGAAAAAAACGATATCCTCTTATCTATAAACGGCAAAGAGATAAATGACGTGCTTGATTATCGCTTTTATCTTGCCGACAAAAAAATAACGCTTTCACTTAAGCGGGGCGACGAGTATTTTGAAACGGTCATCTTCAAAGGAGAGTACGACGATATAGGTCTTGATTTTGAAACACCTCTTATGGATAAAAAGCATTCCTGTGAAAACAAATGCATCTTCTGCTTTATCGATCAGCTTCCAAAGGGAATGCGGGACACACTGTACTTCAAGGATGATGACTCAAGACTCTCCTTTCTTCACGGGAATTACGTAACTCTTACTAATATGCGTGAGCGCGATATAGACCGTATAATAGAAATGCATATCTCCCCCGTCAATGTCTCGGTCCATACAACGAATCCCGAGCTTCGTTGCAAAATGATGCACAACAAGCGCGCAGGAGAGGTGCTTAAATACCTTACCCGCCTTGCCGACGCGGGAATATCGCTCTGCTGTCAGATAGTTCTCTGCAAGGGTATAAACGACGGTGAGGAGCTTGACAAAACGCTCCACGACCTCATAAAGCTTCGTCCCGCCCTGCAAAGCGTTGCAATAGTTCCCTCGGGACTTACAAAATTCCGCGACGGACTTTATCCTCTTTCGGCATTTACCAAGGATGACGCGAGGAGCGTAATAAATCAGATAAACGCTTACGGAAACTGGTGTCTGTCGGAATTCGGCACAAGACTCTTTTTCCCCGCGGACGAATTCTACATAACAGCAGAGCTTCCATTGCCCGACGATAGCTTTTACGAGGACTATTCGCAAATAGAAAACGGTGTGGGTATGCTCACCGATATGAAAACCTCGGTTGAATTTGAGCTTGAGGACCTAACACCCTACTCGGATTTTCGCGCTCCAAGACAGATATCGATAGCCACGGGCTACGCCGCATACGAGCATATGCTCTCACTGTCAAAACGGTTGGAGGAAAGCTTTAAAGGACTTAAGATAGAGGTTTATAAAATAAAAAACGAATTCTTTGGCGACTCTATAACGGTAGCGGGTCTTCTTACCGCGAGGGATATAGAAAATCAGCTCAAGGGTAAAAAGCTTGGCGAGGCTCTGCTCGTCCCATCTAACGCGCTAAGAGCAGACGGAGCGGTCTTTCTTGATGATGTGACCCCCGATGAGCTTGGAAAAAAGCTTTCTGTAACGGTAGTACCCGCACAAAGCGAAGCATCGGATTTTATCCGTTGCGCGCTCGGACTTAATTAAAGAAATGAGAGGCAATATATATGGCAAAACCTGTTGTAGCTATAGTCGGCAGACCAAACGTCGGCAAAAGCACGCTTTTTAATAAGCTCATAGGAGAGCGGCGCTCGATAGTAGAGGATATTCCGGGCGTTACGAGAGACAGAATATACGGCGAGACCGAATGGAACGGCAAGCGGCTTATCATAATTGATACAGGCGGAATCGAGCCGAAAACCGACGATATAATTCTAAAGCAGATGCGATTTCAGGCAGAGGTCGCAATCGAGAGCGCAGACGTCATAATTTTTATGTGTGACGTAAGAACGGGACTTACCGCCGATGACAGAGATATTGCGATAATGCTCCAGAAAAGCGGGAAGCCCGTTATTCCCTGCATCAATAAATGCGATAGCGTGGGCGCGCTTCCATTTGAGTTTTACGAATTTTACGAGCTTGGCTTTGAGTGCGAGCCTATCGCCGTTTCTTCCGTCCACGGAAGCGGTACGGGCGACCTTCTTGACGAGGTACTCAAGGAGCTTCCCGAAGCGATAGGCGGAGACGACGAGGACGATAGCATAAAGGTTGCGGTAATAGGCAAGCCTAACGCGGGTAAATCCTCTATAATCAATAAAATAATGGGCTCGGAGCGTCTTATCGTATCGGACATCGCGGGAACTACGCGCGACGCGGTCGATACACAGATAATTATTGACGGTCAGAAATACACCTTTATCGACACCGCGGGTATACGCCGCCAATCAAAAATAAACGATAAGATAGAAAAATACAGCGTTCTCCGCGCTCACATGGCAGTCGAGCGCGCAGATGTATGCCTTATCATGATAGATGCTGGAACAGGCATAACCGAGCAGGATGAAAAGATCGCGGGAATCGCTCACGAGGCGGGAAAGGCTTCGATAATAGTCGTAAACAAGTGGGATTCTATAGAAAAGGATAACTCCACCACCAACCGCTTTAACGAAAAGATACGCACCGCGCTTGCGTATATGCCGTATGCTCCCATCGCTTACGTTTCGGCGCTTACGGGACAGAGGGTAAATACTCTGTTTGAAACGATAAACCGAGTATTCGCGCAATCACATAACCGCATAACCACGGGAATGCTGAACGAGGTTCTCGGTGAGGCAACTATGAGAGTTCAGCCTCCGTCGGACAAGGGCAGACGGCTCAAAATATATTATATGACGCAAATATCGGTAGCCCCGCCCACATTCGTTATATTCTGTAACAACGCGGAGCTGTTCCACTTCTCCTATCAGAGATATATAGAAAACTGTCTGCGTGAGACCTTCGGCTTTGAGGGTACGCCGATATGTCTGATAATACGGATGAAGGGAGAGGACTGATGAGCGAAAAAAAGCTTAAGGGAGTTCTTTTCGACTTCAACGGTACGCTTTTCTTTGATAGCTATCTTCACATAAAAGCGTTCGAGATATGCTTCGCAAAACGCGGAATGAGCGTTCCGAGCGCGGAATTTATAGTTACTAACATCTTTGGTATCTCAAACGAAAATATATATAAAGCCTTCTTTGACCCAAACGCAACAAAGGATGAATGCCTCCGCTTTGCAGAGGAAAAGGAGGGCTTATACCGAAGCATGTGCCTTGAAAACCCCTCGCTTATGAAATATACCGAGGGCGCGTGTGAGCTTATGAGATATCTCAAAAAAAACTCTGTTCCCTACTGCCTCGCAACAGGCTCGGGAATGGATAACATCAGCTTCTATAATGAATGTATGGAGCTTGAAAAATGGTTTGACAGAGCGCATATCGTCTGCGGTGACGATAACGTAAAGGGTAAGCCTGACCCCGAAATATACGAATACGCGGCAAGTAAAATAGAACTTATGGCATCGGAATGTATAGTCTTTGAGGACGGAACTAAAGGACTTATTGCCGCAAACAAGGCAAACGCGGGAGCCTCTATAGCGATATACGAGGAGGGATTGCCCTCTCCTCTTATCAACGGAGCGCGCGCCGATGCCGTATATCACGATTTCACCGAATGGAAGGATATACTTCATACCTTCGGTCTTTGATCTCTCTTTCTGAAGGAGGTAAAAATGTTTGTAGATAACGTAAAAATATATGTCAAGGCGGGTGACGGCGGTAACGGCGCAGTCTCCTTCAGACGTGAAAAATACGTCTCTCATGGCGGCCCCGACGGCGGTGACGGCGGTAACGGCGGAAGCATCGTTTTCAGAGTCGATGAAGGGACCAATACACTGCTTGCTTTCCGTTACAAGCATAAATTCATAGCTCAAAACGGAGAAAACGGCAAGGGCGGAAAGTTCCACGGAGCTACTGCCGACGATATGATAATTTCCGTACCGCCCGGAACTATTATACGCGACGCTAAAACAGGAAAAATCATTCACGATATGACCGAAAACGCGGGAGCGGATTTTATTTGCTGTAAGGGTGGCAAGGGCGGATTCGGCAACCGACGCTTCGCAACGCCCACAAGGCAGATACCTATGTTCGCAAAAAGCGGACGCAAGGGCGAAGAAAAGGAGCTTGTTTTAGAGCTTAAAATGCTCGCGGACGTCGGGCTCATAGGCTTCCCAAGCGTTGGAAAATCATCCATCCTCGCGAGAATAAGCTCTGCAAAGCCCAAAATTGCCGACTATCATTTCACTACCCTTTCTCCCAACCTTGGAGTTGTTTCAACAGGTGAGGAGCGAGGCTTTGTTGCGGCAGATATCCCGGGGCTCATCGAGGGCGCGGCGGACGGAGCGGGACTCGGTCACGCGTTCTTGCGCCACGTAGACAGGTGCAGACTCCTTTTGCACGTAGTAGATATATCCTGCTCAGAATACAGAGATCCTATTGAGGATATTAAAACGATAAACAACGAGCTTGAGCGCTACAGCCCAGCTCTCGCAATGCGCGACCAGATAATAGTCGCAAATAAATCTGATATTCTCGATAGCGAAAGAGTTAATATCGAAGCCTTTGAAAAATTCGTAAAGGAAAACGGATGGGAGCTTATCTACGTTTCGGCGGCAACGGGCAAAGGACTTAACGAAATGATAAAGCTCGCCGACAAAATGCTCGCAGAGCTTCCTCCAATGCTCGTTTACGAATCGGAATATGAGCCCGAGGATGAGTTTGTCGGAGCGTCAAGAGATACTACGGTTCGACGCGAGAATAACACCTTCTACGTCGAGGGCGAATGGCTCTATAACCTCGTAGGTCAGGTAAACTTCGAGGATTATGAGTCGCTCAATTTCTTCCAGCGAGTTCTCAAAAAAAGCGGAGTCTTCGAGCTTCTTGAGCAAAAGGGCTGCGTCGACGGCATGACCGTTTCTATCTATGACTTTGAATTTGATTATGTAAAGTAAAATGGATAAAGAATTACCGAAAAGAAAATCTACAAGATTAAAAAATTTCGATTATAGCTCCGCAGGTGCATATTTTGTAACAATATGTGTACAAGACAGAATGCATATATTATCTGAAATAAAAAAGGCAGACTTACCATACTGCGCACCCGAATTGACGGTAGGGGAGGGGCTTGCTCCTCCCGAAATCACAGTTAATCTAACATCTTGTGGTAAGGTTGCAAAAGAACAATTGCAATTGCTTGAAAAACGGTTTCCAAATATAACCATTGATGATTTCATTATAATGCCGGATCATATTCATATAATTATATTTTTAAATGAACAGGCGGGAGGAGCAAGCCCCTCCCCTACCCTAAATAACATAATTTGTGCGTTCAAATCTTTGACAGCACGAATCTGTAAGCAACAATTTGGAATAGAAAAAATATTTCAACGCTCTTTTTTCGAACATATTATTCGTAATAAAACAGATTATGAAACACGAAAAAAATACATTTATGAAAATCCAATGCGTTGGTATTATAGGCGGGAGGAGCAAGCCCCTCCCCTACCCTAAATAACATAATTTGTGCGTTCAAATCTTTAACGGCGCGAATCTAAAAGAACCGCTTCACTCGAAGCGGTTCTTTTTTCCTGTTTAAAATATTCTTTATTTTATTTAATATTCGACATCAAGATTTTTACAAAATCCCAATCAAAACAAATATTTCTTCAAGGCATTAAAGCCAAAGCACATTACATGGAAAAATGCGCTGAATTTATTGATCTTCTCATCTTGAGTTTGGATCTCCCATACCTGCTTTATACTCTTGAATTTGTTTGAAGAAAGCGAACCGCTGGCGACACGGTATCTCACAAGAGTCTCATTAATACCGCACGCTACCGCACCGCCTCTTAAAAGCATAAGCCACGTTGCATAATCCTGTCCTCCGCGGCGAAGCGGCATACGAAAATCGCCGAGAACGGTTCTGTCAATAACAACAGACGAGGTTGCAATAATCGTATTGTGTAACAAATATTTATAGTCGCAGGTCTCTTTTATTTTTCGCTTACCCTTGATAGTTTCTCCATTTTCATCCATCATTTCAATAGCCGTGTATGAAAAAGGAGAACCGGTTTTTTTCATTAATTCTATCTGCCTGTTGATTTTATCGGGTAACCATATATCATCACTGTCAAGAAACGCCACGTACTGTCCTTTTGCAAGCTCCAAAGCCTTATTTCTTGCCGCACCCGCACCCATATTCTTTTCCTGCAGATAATAAACGATCTGCGGATGCTCCTTTTGATGCTCCATAATTATATTTGCGGAATTATCCTTTGAGCAATCGTCAACAAGAACTATCTCAATATCCTTATAGTCCTGGGAAAAAATCGAATTTAACGTCTCGGCAAGATATTTTTCCGCATTATAGATCGGCATTATTACCGATACAAGACCCTCTGTATAAGTTCTTTCCATTGTTACTCCTCCATACGTAAATCAATAAATAGGAGTTACCCAACTTTTCAGATTTTGATTTTTTCCCTTTGCGGCATCAAGATAAGCCTTATGCAGCTCACCCGTAATCATTCCCGCTTCACCGTTTCCAATCGAATATTTATCAATCGACAATATAGGTGTTATCTCCATTGCAGAACCGCAAAGAAACGCCTCATCACAAGTATAAAGCTCGGTTCTGTCCACAGAACGCTCAACAACCGATATACCCTGCTCCTTCGCAAGCTTAATAACGGTATCTCTCGTAATACTTTCAAGAACACTGTCGGTAAGCTGAGGAGTAATCAAAGTACCGTTTACCACCATAAAGAAGCAAGAGCCGGGACCCTCGGACACCTTTCCCGCATCATTCAAAAATATACAGGTATCATATCCGTTACGTAACGCCTCACGCTGTCCTGCGCGGCTGTTTATATAATTTGCGCCGCATTTGATTCGCGGAGAAAGGGTGGTATCGGAAATTCGTCTCCACGAGGTAACACAACAATTAAGACCCTTTTTATTATATTCGGAGCTGGTCTTACCCTTAGGTATTGGAGCAACGAACATATCTGTAGGATCGGAAGACCCCCACGAGCCAAATCCGTCCACAAACAAGGTTTGTCTTACCGACAAATTCTCATCGTATTCGTTTGCCTTTATAACGTCTATAAGAGCTTTTTTCATATCGTCCTTTGAATAAGGACAATTGATCTGAATAAGCTTTGCCGAACGAAGCAAACGATCATAATGATCATCCAAGCGAAAAGCGTATAATTGCTTCTCCTCATCGTTCCAATAGCACGGTATGCCTTCAAATACGTTCAATCCAAATTGTGCAGTAGGCGCAAGAATGTTGATCTTTGCGTCGTTTACGTTAAGTATTTCACCCTTATACCATATAAATCTGTTTGCAACATCAGTTTTCATTTTTAACCTCTTATTTTTTAACTATTTGTATCTTCTTCATCAGGCAAATGCGCAATGCGGATGATTTCTTCCTCCGCAAATTTTGCGGCATCGGCATCATTCATAGCATCATCAGCCTTTTCTTCGTATATATCCTGCTTTTTAAAAACCTTGGCAACAGTACCAAATAAAATCTTTATATCAAGGAAAACACCTTTTTTCTTGAAATCATCGATATAGATGTTATCGTAAGTAACCTTTTCATCCCAAGAATTTTCATTTCTTCCCTTGATTTGTGCAAGTCCCGTAATTCCGCCTCTGACCTCAAAGCGCTTTTTATATTTTTTATTAAGCGTCTCAAAATCACCAAGCTCGTAAGAAACGCACGGACGAGGACCAACCAAAGAAATATCGCCCTTCAAGACATTCCAGAGCTGAGGCAATTCATCCAGACTAGTATTCCTCAAAAAACGTCCCACCTTAGTAACACGTGGGTCATTCTCATAATTGAAAAGACCCGCGCCCATACTTTCAGCATTAACGACCATAGAGCGGAATTTATACATTTTAAATATTCGCCCGCCCTTAGTACGCCTTTCCTGCGCAAATAAAACAGGGCCCTTGCTATCGCACTTTATCGCAATTGCAATAATCAACCACACAAGAGAAAGAAGAATTATTGCTATTAAGCAGATCAATATATCAAAAAATCTTTTTAAAAATCTATTAAATAAGTACCACATACAACACCTTAAAAATTAAATGTGTGGAAGAGATCGTCAAAGCTTTCTCCTCGCTTTATTATTTCAAGCTGTCCCTCGGAAATATCTATGATCGGGAAATTCGGCAAAATAAACGGAGGCTTTAAGACGACAGAATAAGAGCCAACATTTCCAAATACAACCATATCGCCCTTTGCAAGATTTCCGTTGTAATGGCGGTAAAGATAATCAGATTCAATACAGGTAAATCCTCCAAAGTCCAAATCAACATATTCACTCTGAGGATTCCCCATAGAGACCACCTCTATAGGAGGATTTTTCTTGTTAAGAGTAGGGTTAATATTATAAATGCTTCCGAGAAGAGTGGCTATATGCTTACCTCGTACGTTCTTGATATTAACGACTCTTGAAGCAAAATGCATGCAATCTCCAACAAGCGCACTGCCTGGCTCGATCAAAAGCATAGGCTTTTCCGCGCAATTTTTGAATTTTTCCGCAAATACTGGAGCAACCGCCTCGGCATACTGTCTGTACGAAGGTATTTCTGAATCAAATTGAGACTTAAGCGAATCTGCCATCTTTCCAAACAAACCGCCTCCAAGATCAATATGCTCGGGTAGGATTCCAAGCTCTTCGATCAGCGAGAGCATACCCTCAGCGCGAGGACGCCAGGTATGAAGCGCGCGCGTAGCAAAATGACACTGCAATCCTATTAAATATAAATTCTCATGCTCAGCTATTACCGTTAATGCCTTTTTAAAATCATCTGACTCAATATCAAATCCAAATCTTGACACTACCCCGTCGTTTACGTCAAAATTGCACCGTACTCCAACGTTAAGCGTATGATTAGGATACTTTCTTGCTATCTCGGAAATAAGCTCTATCTCATAAGCGGAATCAAGATTCACAGTGCCGCCCATAACAAGAAGCTGTTCTACCTTCTTTGCATTTTTAAAAGGACCGTTCCAAATAATGTTTTTGGGCTCAACACCGATACGTAAGGCGATCTCCATCTCCATATCCGAAACTACCTCGGCAAAACCGCCAAGCTCATTTACAATTCTGCATAGCTTTGGAGTGTAATTTGTTTTATAAGAATAAGCAATATTAAAATTGGGATATATTTTTGTAAACTCTTCCTTTAATTCCACAAAATTCTCTCTAAACTGCTTACTTTCAAGCAAATAAAACGCATCGCCCACCTGCTCGGTCAAACATTTCATTTCCGTTACATTCATCGTACTTTTCTCTCCTTGATCTGTTGAGCAATGCTCTCAACACATTGTTGTACAGCCTTTTTATTTTCCTCATACTCCGCTAAAGTTTTATTGGCAAGAGTTTTTTCATAGGAACGCAAGCTGATTATGTTTTTTTCAAAAATGCTTTGAATTTCATTTAGATCTATAATTTCCAAAGCATTACAAAAGCTTCTTGATAGGATCACTCTTTCAGAGCCAAGTCTGTAATGCTCCATCACGATTTTTTCCGCGGGAAGCGTACCCTCGCCTATTCGCGCAATTCCGCCAAAGCCGTATTTAACACCTGCCGCATTCATTTTCTTACAAAGCCCTTCGACGGTTCCGTTTGAAAGTAATTCAAACATAAAGGTCAAGCCATAGCTTAAATGCAGATCGTTAAGTCCTATATGTATCTCACTGTCTCTCGCAATTTCAAGAATTTCATCCAAGCACTCGACAGCTTCCTTTGTTTCAAGCAAGAGCATAGTTTTTACCCGTCCGTTAACGTAAGCAAGAAAATCGGATACCTCTTTTACGGTCTTCCACATAGGAAGCATTATCATGTCCGCCCCTGCAGATATAACAGCTTCTATTTCACGCTCGGAATCTGCATTTATAGGGTTTATCCTTACAAGCGTTTTAGATTTAGTCAAAGCAGCAGAAACCGTTTCTATGTCGCTAATACTGTGATGAGACTTTACAGTATCCATATTTTTCTGCCGTTCTTCCTTGCCAAGAGTTTCAAGGTCTATCATAACGTAATCAACACCGTTTTGCTCGGCAATCAAAGCCACCTGTGCATTATTCGTTATATATATCAATTCAAGAGACAATTCTTCACCTTCTATCAAAATATATTTACTTACACCGCCAACCGAAAAATTCAATTATTATCTTTATTATACACTTTTTACACCCGTTTGTCAACTAAAGAATTATGATTATAGTCCCATCGCCACACATTTTATAATAATATTTACACAAACTCGAAAAAATATATTTTGGGCAAAAAACAGCCCTACTTTGTAGGGGAGGATATTATCCTCCCGAATGAAAATATAAATCTATCCGCGTAATTTTTGAAATATGTTATAATGCCCAATCATATACACATATTATTGTACTTATCTTATAATGACGGGAGGATAATATCCTCCCCTACAATTAACAAACCTATTTCCACGATTATTGGACAAATGAAACGAGAAATCTCAAAAAAAAAAATAGGCATTCCTATTTGGCAAAAATCTTTTCACGACTACATTATTAGAAATAAAAATGATTATGAAGAAATTTCTAAATACATTTATGAAAATCCAATACGTTGATATTATAGCAAGCAAGAATAATGTACATTCAAAAAGAACCGCTTCGAGTGAAGCGGTTCTTTTTATCTTATTTTTTATAATATTCCTCAAAAAGCTCATTCGGGGTACATTCTAAAATATCACATAATGCTTGCATATTTTCAAATTTTATTCCGTTTGTTTGATTATTGACCATTTTATTAAAATTCTGATAGCTCAAACCAAGCTGAATATACAACCAATATTTAGTTTTACCCTTTTCCTCTAATATATCGAGTATCCGCAATTTCATTATATCACCTCTACATTATATTATGTAAAAATTATATATCAAAAAATACTTGACAAATAGACTTCTACATTATATAATGTATACATTAGATATAAAAGAAAAATTCAAAGATCAGCCTATTCGCAAACTAAAAACTACGCAATAATTGATGTTCATTAACAAAGCATTTAAGCAATAGGGGTATTGTTATAATCAAAAATGAGCATTTATTAAGTATAATATACATTTCAAAAAGGAGATTAACTATTATGATGTTTATATCTTTGATTATTGCAGCCGGCTTGGCATTTATCCCCGCAAGCATCGCAAAGAAAAAAGGACGTCGCTTTGGTCTTTGGTGGTTCTATGGATGGATGCTCTTTGGAGTAGCACTTATTCATTCATTAATTATGAAGAAAAAATAAACCAACCCTTTTACATAACATCTGATATAAAAATTTACCGTTACCCCAAGTAAAAGTATATCAAACTGTACCCAAGAACCGCTTCACTAGAAGCGGTTCTTTTCTTTTCCCCGTTTAAAAGTTTTTGGCGCTACCTTTTTTCAAAAAGGTAGCAAAAGAATTTCTAACACAAACTAACTTCCCCGCATAAAATAAAAATAGCAGACGAAAGTCTGCGAATACAAAGAAAGGTTCGATTCTGATGTTAAACAATGACAATATAATAAAGGGCTCGTGCAGCTACTCAGAGCTGCAAAAAATCCTCGCCGGAAGCGGAAATCTTTCGGTAGGTAACATCGATCTTCCATCCTGCGAAAACGGCGGTGGCGGATTTGGACTTAAGGGCTATCCGCTCGCTATGGTCTATTCGCCTATGCAAGAGTTCGATAATATCTACGATATCGATAAAGGATTTAAGACAGGAACTATATTCTCGGAGCTTGATCTTCCCTTCAACGGAAGAAGCTTAGCCAATAAGGGCGGAATAGGAGGCTGCTATGATAAATAACCGTATGAACAGAGCAAGACAAACCCTGTACAACCCCGATAACGGCAATAGCTCAATGCCTCAAATACCAAGCAACGTAAGGGCAACAAAGGAAAAGCTTCAAAAAGTAAGCTTCGCGCTTGTTGAAGCAGTCCTTTATCTTGACGCATACCCAAATTGCGAAAAGGCAAAAAGATACTACGCAGAGTTGAAAAAAGAAAGAGACGCTTTAGTAAACGCACTCTCAAAGGCAGGTATGCCGATGTCGGCAATGCAGGTCGAGGGTAACGATTGGGTATGGACCAAGGGTCCGTGGCCATGGGAATATGAAGCAAACGTATAGAAAGAGAGGACAAATATATGTGGTTTTATGAAAAACAGCTCCAATACCCCGTAAAAATAAAAAATCCAAACCCAAAGCTTGCAAGCGTAATAATCTCGCAGTTAGGAGGTCCCGACGGCGAGCTTGGCGCATCTATGAGATACCTGCATCAAAGATATTCCTGCCCCTATGATAAGGTAACGGGAATTCTTACCGACGTGGGAAGTGAGGAGCTTGGGCATCTTGAGATGGTGGCAGCAATAATCCATCAGCTCACAAAAAATCTCACACTTGAGCAGATAGACGGAACGCCGTTCGCGGCATATTTTGTCGACCATACGACAGGAGCATATCCCGTAGCCGCATCGGGAGTCCCCTTCGATATGAAATATATAGGAGTCAAGGGAGATATACTCACCGACCTTAACGAAGACTTGGCGGCAGATGCTGCAATAACGCAAATGCAACCTTTATCAAAAAATCGCCGAAAACCCTTGAAATACAAGGATTTTTCGCACTTGTGCAAAACGCTCAAAAATCGCCACCCTGCTATCATATAAGAGCAACAATAGGTATTTTTAGCAAAAAATCAAATTAATTTATTAAAAATTGATAAGGACAAGCTGTTTTCTCCAAACATAGAAAAACGATGCCCCAAAACGCGGAGCATCGTTTTTCAATTATATAAAATTACACTACTCTCAAACGTATCGAGTGATACTTATCTACGCCGCCTAGTTTGAGTCCCTTATAAAATTACACTACTCTCAAACGTCGGCGCGAGTAAATTCAGTGCCTCGCAGAGTTTGAGTCCCTTATAAAATTACACTACTCTCAAACATACGAGGAGGCGGATTTATAATGTATAAGTTTGAGTCCCTTATAAAATTACACTACTCTCAAACGAGTTTTGCCGTTCTGTCTACGCGAGTACAGTTTGAGTCCCTTATAAAATTACACTA
>JAFQPL010000072.1 GCA_017411785.1 Clostridia bacterium | reverse complement strand
CGATGCTCCGCGACTACGCCGACCGCATGGGCTGGGAGCTTTACGGCATCTACAGCGACGACGACTATGCGGGCTCGGACCGCAACCGTCCCGAGTTCAAGCGATTACTTGCCGACGCGCAAGCAAAGAAATTTGACATTATCCTCTGCAAAACGCAATCACGTTTTACCCGTGAGCTTGAGCTGGTGGAAAGATACATACACGGTCTGTTCCCTATTTGGGGCATTCGTTTTGTCAGCATCGTGGACAACGCAGACACCGCTAACAAGGGCAACAAAAAAAGCCGTCAGATCAACGGACTTGTCAACGAGTGGTATCTGGAGGATATGTCGGACAGCATCAAATCCGCCCTTGACAGCCGCCGCAAAAACGGCTTTCACATCGGCTCTTTTGCACTCTACGGCTACAAGAAGGATCCCGACCTCAAGGGTCATTTGATCATCGACGAGGAAGCCGCCGCCGTGGTGCGAGAGGTGTTTACCCTCTTTTCGCAGGGCTACGGCAAAACGGCAATTGCTCGGATGCTCAACGACCGAGGAATCCCCAATCCCACCGAATACAAGCGGATGCAGGGGCTACGCTTTAGTCTGCCGCCAAGCAAGAACAGCACGCTGTGGAAGTATTTCGCAATATCGGATATGCTGATCAATGAAACCTACATCGGCAATTTGGTGCAAGGAAAATATGAGAGCATTTCGTATAAGACCTCGATCAACCGTCCACGCCCCAAGGAGCAATGGTTCAGAGTGGAAGGAACGCACGAGCCGATTATTGACCGCGCCTTGTGGGATAGGGTGCAGAAAATGATTGCCGAGCGAGCCAAGCCGTTCAAGGTCGGTACGATCGGACTATTTGCCAAAAAGGTACGGTGTGCATCCTGCGGATACGTGATGCGCTCGTCAAAATCGGGCGGCAGACACTTTTTGCAATGCCCCAACCGACACTACGCTAAGGGTGCTTGCGAGGGTGCGTTTATCTCGGTAGATAGGCTTGAACGGATGGTCATTGCGGAGCTTCGACGACTCAATGCAGAATATCTTAACATGGATGAATTAGAGTGTAAGGTGCAATTTAACGCCGAACTCCTCACGCAAAAGCAAGAAATCGAAGCCGAAATTTCGACCTATCAAGGAAAGATCAATCAGTTTTCTAAAGGTGTGCGTGATCTCTATCTTGACAAGGTGAAGGGCTTGATTTGTGAGGCAGATTTCATCGAACTGTCGAAGGACTTCACCTCACAAAAAGAACGGCTTGAAGCTCAGGTGCTCGAATGTCAAAAACGAATTGCCGAGATTGAAGTCAAAATTGCCGTTGGTGACAACCGCCGAGAATTGATCGAAAAATACGTCAAAGTAGAGCATCTGACACGGGAAATGGTGGAGATTTTGATCGACAAAATCATGGTCGGAAAGCGTATTTCAGGTACACGAAATGTGCCCATCGAAATTCACTGGAATTTCTGAAAAATCGTCAACTTCAAAAGCACCGAAAGCCCTTGAAATATAAGGATTTTTCGCGTTTTTTGACACCCCAAAAACCTTGCGAATACGTGATAGTAACAGAGCAAAAAGCCCGCACGACCTACGACAACATTCTCCGTCTTTCAGATGACCCCGACGTAAATGATGTAATCAAATTCTTGCGCGCACGCGAAATAGTACACTATCAGCGCTTCGCCGACGCTATCCGCATAGCGCAGGATAATCTTGACAGCAAGAATTTCTACGCGTATAACCCGTCATTTGATAAGAATTGCCCTCGAAAAAAAAGCAATTAAATCTTATAACAAAAACGAGAGATTCGGATTTTTCCGATTCTCTCGTTTTTTAATATTCCACTATTTTATCAACCTCCGCGCTTCCCTCGAGATAAAGCGCGGTTATTTCGTTTTCTCGGGATTCTATAGTGACCGTAAGCTCTCCGCCCTTATTTTTTACCGTCAGACTGTTACCCGAAAGCTCTCCCTTGCTCCAAAGCACCGCCGCAACCGCCGCGCTACCCGTTCCGCAGGCAAGCGTAAAGTCCTCTACTCCGCGCTCGTAGGTTAAATTCCTTACCTCGCTTTCGCTTATTCTCGAACAAAAATTAACGTTGGCGTCAAAGCGCTTTCTGTATTCCCTTGCTAACTCTGAAAGTCTGTCGCGCTTATCAAAATCAAGAGTATCAAGCGCTATTACAACATGCGACACGCCCACTCTGACGTAATCAACTCCGCTTTTTACATCAAGCTTAATGTCGGTTGGCAAATTCAGTCTTACTTTGTATCTGTCCTCACTTATTCTCTCGCCGAAAACCGTACCCGCGTCGGTCTCAATGCTCATCCTCTCTCCGACTATTCCATTGTCATAGGCAAATCTGCAAATACATCTTGCGCCGTTCCCGCACATTTGAGCGCGAGAGCCGTCACTGTTGTAAAAGTGCAATTTAAAATCGGCAATATCAGAATTATCAAGCGCCATAAAGCCATCCGCTCCGAGCATTTGGCAAGCCCTTACAGCCATATCACTCATTGCAAAGCACGCTCCTCTTGCGTCAACGACCGCAAAATCATTTCCCGCTCCGTTCATATACCAAAGCTTCATTATAAGCACCTCGCTTCCCATGAATTCAGTATAATTATAAACTATAATTTAGGCAAAATCAATACCCTCTCACAATTATTGACAAATTCTCCGTTTTATGATATAATTAACTATATTTAATATAATTTCAGAGGTGTTTTATGACAAGTGAACAGATTATGCATCTTGTTGCAATGATTATCTATATGGCTGTTGTTATAACCATCGGAATAATCTTTGCAAAGAGAGCAAACAAAAGCTCCGACGATTACTTTCTCGGCGGACGCTCCTTAGGACCATGGGTCACCGCATTCAGCGCATCGGCATCAGATATGTCGGGCTGGCTTTTGATGGGTCTTCCCGGGGTTGCCTATTGGTGCGGACTTGCCGACGCGGCATGGACTGCGATAGGTCTTGCGCTCGGAACCTATCTTAACTGGCTTATAGTTTCCAAGCGTTTACGCCGTTACAGTGTACGCGCAAACAACTCTATCACTCTCCCCGACTTCTTCTCGAACAGATTCAGAGAAAAGAAAAAGACTATCATGACCATCTCGGCTATGTTTATTCTTATCTTCTTTACGGTTTACGCGGCAAGCTGCTTCGTTACCTGCGGAAAGCTTTTCTCAACGCTTTTCGACCTTCCCTACATTCCCATGATGATTCTCGGCGCGGTATTCGTTTTAGCTTACACTATACTCGGCGGATTTCTTGCAGAGAGCGCGTCTGATTTTATGCAGGCGATCGTTATGATTATAGCCCTCATTGCCGTTGTTATAGTTGGAACTATTACGGCAGGCGGACTCGGCGCGGTAATCGATAACGCAAAGAGCATTCCGGGATTTTTTGAGTTCTTCAACATCGCGTCTCCTGCGTTAAACGAAGCAGGCGAACAAATTATTGACAGCGGTGTAGCGCAGTTCAGCGATCCCAAGCCCTACGGAGTGCTTTCGGTTTGCTCTATGCTTGCTTGGGGACTCGGTTACTTCGGTATGCCTCAGGTCCTTCTTCGCTTTATGGCTATCAGAAAGGAAAAGGAGCTTAAGGCTTCAAGAAGAATAGCTATTGTATGGATAGTTGTGTCCCTTACCGTCGCGGTATTCATCGGTATTATGGGACGCGACCTCTTCCCCGCAACTCACACTACCGCTTCAAGTGCGGAAAACATCTTTATAACTATTACAACGACAATATTCAGCAGCGGCGCGCTTCCTATCCTGGCAGGCTTTATTATGGCGGGAATCCTTGCCGCAACGATAAGCTCCTCCGACTCTTATCTTCTTATCGCGGCGTCGGCGTTTGCCAAAAACATCTACAAGGGTGTTATCGATAAAAAAGCAAGCGACAAAAAGATCATGTGGGCAACAAGAATAACTCTCGGCGCTATCGCGGTAATCGCTATGCTTCTCGCGCTTAACGAGAACAGCGTTATCTTCAAGCTCGTTTCCTTTGCTTGGGCAGGATTTGGCGCAACCTTTGGACCGCTTATGCTCTTCTCTCTCTTCTGGAAGAGAACAACAAAAGCAGGCGCTATCGCAGGTATGATAAGCGGTGGAGCAATGGTATTCATCTGGAAGCTTTTGATTAATCCCCTTGGCGCTCACTTTGGTATAAGCGCTCTTACGATTTACGAGCTTCTCCCTGCATTCATCATCTCTTGTATCTTCATCGTTGTGGTATCACTTCTCACAAAGAAGCCCTCTGCAGAAATTGAAGCCGACTTCGAAGCTGTTAAAAACGGCGAGACCGACCCCGCTATGACCGAAAATAATTAATAGTTAATGTTATATGAGGGGGAGGAAAACTTCTTAAAAGAAGCTTTTCCTCCCCCTCGCCCCCACCTTTCAAGAACTTTATAACTAAAATATTTTAATTTAAAAATACGCTCGACCTTTTTTTCGCATTGGTCGAGCGTATCTTTTTATTCAATTATAAATTTCAGTGTGAAAGCTCTTGAAAGATAATGAGCGTGGGGAAAAGAAAAGACTCTTTCCCCCACAAAGCAATCATAATTAAATTATCTTCTCTTAACAACGTCGTCTATCTTTTTTACTATACAGCCCTCGGGGAAAACTCCGCGAAGCGCATTAAGCGGATAAACAGATGTGTTTTTTCCGATAACAGTACCCGGATTAAGAACGCATCCGCATCCGATATCGGCATGATCGCCGAGAATTCCGCCTATCTTGCGAAGTCCCGTTTCGTATTCAACGTCACCGTGAACCACAATGTTTTTTCCGTCAGACTTAAGATTTGAGCATATAGAGCCCGCTCCCATGTGAGCGTAATTTCCAAGCACCGAATCTCCGACGTAATTATAATGAGGAACCTGAACGGTGTTAAGAAGAACACAGTTCTTAAGCTCGCTTGAGTTACCGATAACACAGCCCTCACCCGTTATTACACTGCCGCGAATATACGCGCCCGGTCTTATCTCGGTTCTTGAGCCGATTACAGTCGGTCCCTCAATGGTAGCGGTGGGGGCAATTTTTACGTCCTTACCTATAAGAACGCCCTCCTTCAAAAGAGTATATCCCTCCATTCCCTGCTCGATCAAGGCAAGAATATGCGCCTTTATTTTGGGAAGCATTTCCCACGGATACTCCGCGTTATCAAACAACTCCTTTAAATAGGGAGTCTGACAGTCAAAAAGCTCCGCTGTTTTTACCTTCTTCTGAAGCTCTGCCATATCACGCACCGTATCCTCTCTCAAGAATAACCTTTATTATCTTGTCTGCGTATTCCTCGCAAAGCTCCTCGGTAAGAGCCTCGATCATAACTCTTATCTTGGGCTCGGTTCCGCTCTTGCGGAGAAGTGCTCTGCCCTCACCGCCTATAAGAGCCTCTACCTCGGCAAAGACCTTCTTTACCTCCTCGTCATTGAAAACGGCTTCCTTATCCTTAACCTTAACGTTTTTAACGAGCTGAGGATATACGGTAAGACCCTCGGTAAGCTTTCCAAGAGAGCTCTTGGTATCACAAACCTCCTCGGCAAGCATTATAGCCGTAAGAAGTCCGTCGCCCGTAGTTGCATATTTCTTAATGATAATATGACCTGACTGCTCGCCGCCAAGGGAGTAATCGTTAGCCTGCATACATTCGTAAACGAATCTGTCACCTACCGTTGTCTGCTCTGTCTTTATATCAATAGCGTCAAGCGACTTAAAGAATCCGCTGTTTGACATTATGGTGGGAACTACCGTATTTTTATTAAGCATCCCTCTTGCCTTGAGTCGCTTTGCAAGAATATACAGGATAGCGTCTCCGTCAACGATGTTACCGTTTTCGTCGACCGCAAGACATCTGTCCGCATCTCCGTCAAAGGCAAATCCCATATCAAGATGCTTCTCGCGAACCAAAGCCGCGAGCTTATCAACATGCATAGAACCGCAGCCCTCGTTGATGTTCATACCGTTAGGCTCATCGCCTACAACGGTAAGCTGTGCGCCAAGCGCGCCAAACACCGATTTTGCTATCATCCATGACGCTCCGTTTGCGCAGTCAAGACCTATCTTGAGATTTTTATAGGAATTTGAGGCAAGCGAAATGAGATAAGCAACATAACGGTTTCTTCCCGAAACATAGTCAATAATAGCGCCGACCTTCTCGCCCGAGGCAAGAGGAAGATCGTCACCCTCAACACCGAGAAGATCAAGCTCGCCGTCTATATAAGCCTCAATAAGAGCAGTAGTCGAATCGTCAAGCTTTTCTCCGTGACGGTTTATTACCTTTATTCCGTTATCGTAAAAAGGATTGTGCGATGCGGTTATCATGATTCCGCAATCAAACTCGTCTCTCGACGTAACGTAAGAGACACTCGGCGTGGTAGTAACGTGAAGCATATAAGCGTCAGCACCCGAAGCCGTTATACCCGCAACTATCGAATACTCAAGCATATAGCTTGAGCGTCGCGTGTCCTTTCCTATAACTATCTTTGGACGGTAGCAAGGCTTATTGTTGCCCGAAAGAGCCGAGCCGTAATACCAGCCTAAAAATCTTCCGACCTTATATGCCTGAATCGAGGTAAGATTAACATTAGCCTCGCCTCTGAAGCCGTCGGTACCGAAATACTTATTTTTAAGCGTAATTTCCATAGTTCCTCCTGAATTAAAGATTCATAAGATAATTATTAATCAAAACGGAAAATAAATCCGTTCAGCATTCAAAATCAAGCGTTACGTTGCTTTTTCATAAGTCTGTTCAACAAGAGCGAAAGCGGATAAATAAAGCAACCGAAAATTATATTGCCTATTCCGTGAAGCAGATCAAACGGAATTCCCGATAAGATCCACGCGCAAGTCATCTTAAAGTCCAAGCCGAACATAAGAGCCTGAGCGGGAGCGTAAAGCACTCCGTATAAAAATCCGTGAAGCCCGCATACTATAGGATATACCGCGATTGCGGCGACGCGCGGCATATTTTTTGGCAAAAGCATAGTTATTGCCCACAAGACCGTCCATATATACGTATAAGGCAGCCACCAGACGTCAAAGCCCGCGTAAAGTCCCGACAAAAAGACAAATATATATATGGGAATCAAAGCTTTAACCCTAAAAACAACTGTATAAAGCATCACAAGCATTCCCACCATATGTATGTTGGGCAAAAACTCCATAAGAAGCTTAGAGCAAAACATTATAACGCCAAGCATCGGAAAGACCGCAAGCTCAACAAGCCGCATCCGCTTTTTCTGTGCGGGAGTAAGCGATTCCTTGCCCTTAAGCTTCATTACGCTCCCTCAAGAACAAGCTCGTACTGCTCTCCGTTGGATATCTCGGCAAAGCTTACGCCCGTCATCATCATCTCCCCATTTTTATAAAAGCCCCAATAGGTTTTATCAACGTCGTAATCGGCAAGAATTCCGTTTACCTTTTTTATGTAAATACCGAATTCTCCGTCATCACCCTCGATAAGCTCATGCTCAAGCAAAGCGTCTCCGAGATAGGTCTTATCGGTGTGCAGAGTAAAACTTACCGTTTGCTCCTCGACAACGACCTTTACAACCACCGTTTTGGCTCCCTTGCCAAACTCGGCATCCTTGCGGTAGGCAGCATCCTGCCACTTACCCGCAGCGGAAACACCGCTATCGCAGGCAACAAATACTATGACTGCCAGTAAGATCAAAGAGATCACCGACAGTATTTTTAACTGTGCTTTCATTTTTTATATCCTTTCTGCATTAAAGGACAACGCAAAACAACTCTCCATACGCCCAAGAGTCTTCCACGTGCCACGGAACGATAAGCATTCCGACTTATTGCGCGCCGCGCAAATTACGGTAATGGCTGTTGCCGCGGATTTTCACCGCAATTTCCCTATCCCCGAACGAAAAATCCGTCCGACTGACGAGGCTTACCCCGTCGAACCGTGTTTGTCTTTAAACTAAATATTATTATAGCATATTTTCCCAAAAAAATCAATATTTTATTTTTTATATAATTATGTCAAAATTAACAAAATACAAGCCATCTTACTGTTGACAATATCAATTTTTTGTGATATAATTTCCTCACAAAAAAAGTATACCCTTAAAATTTAATATGTTAAGGAGAACTATATGATAATAGGAACCACAAAAGAACTTAAAAATCACGAATACCGAGTCGGTCTCACCCCCGATAGCGTATCTGCGTTCGTCGCGGCGGGACACACAGTATACGTGGAAAGCGGCGCGGGACTCGGCGCGGGATTTACCGATGAGGAATACGTCGCGGCAGGCGCACGCATTCTCTCTACGCCTAAAGAGGTATTTGACCTCTGCGATATGATAGTAAAAGTCAAAGAGCCCGAGGAATGTGAATACAGCCTTCTTCGCGAGGGACAAATCCTTTACACCTATCTTCACCTCGCACCCAACCCGAAGCTTACCGACGCGCTTATAAAAAAGGGAGTTAAGGCTATTGCTTACGAAACGATAACTGACGGACGCGGAAATCTTCCTTGCCTGCGCCCTATGAGCCAGATAGCAGGACGCCTCTCGATTCAGGAGGGCGCAAAATATATCGAAAGCAGCTACGGCGGTCGCGGAATACTCCTCGGCGGCGTTCCCGGCGTTGAGCGCGGAAAAATAGTTATTATCGGCGGAGGTATCGCGGGTACCTATGCCGCAAAGGCGGCAGTCGGAATAGACGCGCAGGTAACGCTTCTTGATATAGACCCCAACCGCCTCGCTTATCTTGAGGATATATTCGGAGCATCGGTAACTACACTTTACAGCACCGAAGCGAATATAACAAGAAGTCTGCGCGAGGCAGACCTTGTAATAGGCTCTGTCCTCATTCCCGGCGGAGCTACCCCAAAGCTTGTAAGACGCGAGCATCTTAAGCTTATGAAAAAAGGAGCGGTCATCGTTGATATAGCTATCGACCAAGGCGGATGCTGCGAATCCTCACACGTAACAACCCACGACGAACCCGTATTTATCGAAGAGGGCGTTGTTCACTACTGTGTCGGAAATATGCCAGGAGCAGTTCCCTACACCTCGACCGTCGCGCTTGCGAATGCAACGCTTCCCTACGGATTGCTTATAGCAAATAACGGTGTTGAAAATGCCGCAAAAATAAACAGCGGTGTCGCTAACGGCGTTAATATCTATTGCGGAAAATGCACGAATAAAAACGTTGCCAAGAGCTTGGGACTTGAATACACCGAGCTTCTTAAAATTATATAACTGTTAAATCAAACAAGCGCCCGAGCCTTGATTTTCAAGGCTCGGGCGCTATTACTTTTATCCGAGGGCTACAAAAGCCTAAGCCGCCCAATAAACTCCGTTGGCATCCGCTGTGCCCGCGCTTGATGTCGCCGAGGTTATCGAAGCCGAGCTGCTTCCAAGGTATACGGCAAGCGCGGAGAGCTGCTTGGGTATCTTGACCGACATTACGGTTGCGTTATTCACCTTAACAGTTGCGTAAGCATTTGCCGAAAGACTTAAGGTCTGCTTCTTGCCTATACTTGAGAAATTAGAGCAGTGAGTAGACTCACTTGACATTCCCCCGCTCGGCATTATCGCAAGAACCTTTCCGCCCGTATATTTATATCCCCCGTCACTGTCTATCGCGGAATTTCCTCCCGAGGTAGAAATAATAACGGTATTTCCTCCGCTAAAAGCTATAGCGCTGTAGGAAGCCCTGCTGTTTGAATCCACTCCGTCGCCGCCCGCGTAAATGTAGACAGTTCCGCCCGAGACGGTAATACCCGTTCCCGAGGTCGCGGTAGCATTAAATCCGTCATCGCTCGAGGTTACCGAAACGGTACCGCCACTTACCGCTATGGTATTACCCTCAATACCCTCATAAGCAGACAAGACCTTAACGCTTCCGCCCTTTATCACAAGCGCGCCATCGGCGTGAAGTCCGTCATCCTTACCGGTTACAGTTATATCGCCTCCGTTTACGGTAAGATTTCCCGTGGGAGTCTTTCCGTTTTCAAGAACAGTGGTATTGTCGGCGTGAATAGCATCGTCAACAGCCTTGACGGTTATCGTTCCCGCATTGACGGTTATCGCATTGCCCGCCTTTATTCCCTTTGCGGAATAAGCAAGCGTGCTTGCGCTTCCGCTGCTTCCTTGACCGCCGGGGCCTCCGCCGCCGGGGGCTCCCTGCTGAGAGAGTGAAGCATAATTAGTCCAAGACCACGAGCCGCCGTTTCTGCTTGAATATTTATAGGTGTCACAATCGCTTCTTATCGAAATAACGTCGGTCTTGCTTTGATAGCTGCTCTCATTTTGCTGAGTCTGTGAGCTTGTATAAACGTAAAGCTGCATTTTCGTATATTTCGAGGGGCAGGAGAACTTATAAGTATAATAAGTGCTTCGGCCGCTCTGTACAGATTTATCGTAAGCGGGATTTACCCACTCGCTCTCGCTTGCGCTATCATTGTAAAGCTTTACCGAATATTTATAAGAATTGCTTGAATTGCAAATATACATCGTTCTGCCGCCTGAAGCGCCCGAGGAGCTTGACTGCGAGCCCGACGAGCCGTTAGCGCCCGCGTATTCGTCGGTATAGATATTAAGCACGGTCGCAACGGTAACGGTCTTTTGAGTTGTATCGTCAATGTACGAGCCGCTGTCTATAAGCACGTCGTAAGCCGCATCAACTCCGTCGTTTGCGGCGTAGATACTGTGAGTTCCGCCAAGTATCGAAACAGTACCTCTTTGCTTCGAGGTCGTAGTTGAAATATCGGTAGCCTCTGTCTTTATAGCATCTCCCGCCTTGGCTACAAGAAGCGTAGAGCAATTCTCAACGGTTACACTGTCCTTGCCCTTAAGCGCATTATCGTTACACTCAACCACGAGAGAAAGATTCTTCACCTGAAGATCCTTGGTAGTCTGAATTCCGTTATTATTGGCAGATTGAACGAAAAGCTCACCGCGACCGCAGATCTCAAGGTCCGCCGTTGCGTGGATCGCGCCGCCGTAAACTCCGACCTGAGTAGTATCTACCGTGGCTCTCTCATCGTAGATGTAATTCTTAGTATCCTTCTTTGCGGTGATCTTTACCTCGCTTCCCGTGCTTGCGAATATAGGATTAGCCGAAGACGCGCGAAGCGAAAAGCCGCTAAGCTCAAGATCGAGCTTATAATTCTCACCCGCATCAATAACGATGTTACCGTTGAGCTTACCCTTGACAGCGTAAACCGAATCGGCAGAAAGTCCGCTGAAGGTAAGAGTTTTAGTGCTCTCACTGTAGCTATAAGCATTTTTCGTGCCTGAAACGTAGGTCACGGTAAAATCAGCTTCTGTGGTAGTTCCCTCAAACTTACCATCCTCAATACCTGTATTATCGAGGATCTCTCCGACGCCCTCAAGCTTTTCGGCAGCATTGCTCTTATCATCGGTGTTATTATCGGCGTCTTGAGAATCATTCCTGTTATCATTTTTATTATCGTCGATATTCGGCATATCATCAGGAACCAATATCGGCTCAAATCCGCTAATGACCTTATCGCTGCCCGCATCGGTGGGCTTTGCGTCATCTATCTGAACAAGACCGCAGCCCGTAAGAAATGAGGCAAGGCAGGTAATAACAAGCAACATCGCAAAAAATCTTTTAATATTCATAGCAGTTTCTCCTTTTGCTTTATTAAAGAGTCGTAACAGAGGTGTCCTGAACCGAAAGCGATATATCAAGATTTCCGTTTCTCGTACGGAGCATATCTATCATATCCTTTTCCTTTTTAGGATCCTTCAGCGAAACATTGTAAGTAAGCCTGAACATGCTTCCCATATTCGTGGTCTTGACCTTCACAAGCTCGTGCGACGAAGTATATTCAGCGAAGATATCGTCAAAAACCTCAGAATAATTTATATCCTCGGGAATAGTAACGGTAAGCACCTTGAATTTTTCAAGCTGAGATTTTCCAAAGGTAACACAATTATAAAGCACAAATATGCCCGTAAGTATCAGAGTAAATATAATAGCCATGGGAACAGAGCCCATTCCCGCAAGAAGTCCTGCGCCCATCGCAGAGAAGATCATTATTATCTCCTTTGCGGTACCCGGAGCGGAGCGAAATCTTACAAGGCTGAAAGCGCCCATAACGGCAATTCCCGCGCCGATATTTCCGTTTACTACCATTATTACCACACAAACGATAGACGGAAGCAACGCAATGGTAAGCACAAAGCTCTTGGTATATCGGTTTTTTACGGTATACCCGAACGCCATTATAAGTCCCGCTATAAGTGAGCATATAATGCAGGTAATAAAGCTTGAGAGGTCTGTAAGATTAAGTGTAAGTAATGCTTTGATATTATTTGCTATAGCTTCCATATATTATCTCCTGTGTTTTGTCTGTGATCAATTTATTCTCATTAAGATTCGGCAGTATAAACCGAGTATACCCCGTACCGTACTTTGAAAAAGAGGTTTTATATATTTTTTCCTCGGATAGCGCTCTTACCATCCAAAGAGGAATTCCTCCCGCGCATTTAATCTCCATAAGCACACGTCCGTCCTCGAGCAGCGGCTCTCCGTATGCTTCTGAATCAAGCGTTAGCTCGTTCCGCCGAAAGAGTATAGTATCGTCAAAGGTAACTCTGAAGCTCCCTCCGCTCTTCTCATAATACGCCTCTCTCTCGTAGGAAAGAAATGCCACGGGCTTGAGAGTTCGGTAAAATTTAAGAAAATACTCTATCTCACGCGATATCTGATTGTCCTTTGGGCAGGCTATTCTGCCCTCGGTCCAATCAAACGCTTCGGTACAAGGAAGATCAAGTCTGCGTTTATAGACCACGTGATCGTACTTTTTCTTAAGCTCAACAAAGACCCGTCCGTCCGAGTCTGCCCTGCCGTAGCTTCTTATGCGAAGCTTTTCCTTATAAGCAGGCTTATCTATCGAGCGGCGAATAAGTCTGTAGCTGTCGGTATCAAAGTAAATATTTCTTATAGAGGAGCGTCCGTATTTATCAAGCTCCATATGATCCTTCATTACCGAAAGCAGCTTTTCCTTTTGCTCAAGAGTAAGCATATATTTTATTTCGTAACGCTTAAAAACCGTTTGAAAAGCCATTTTTATGCCACCTTTTTTGCAACTGAGGCAGAAAAAAAGAGCCCCCGGTTGCTTTCTTTTACAGTTAATCCGCATCCAAGCTCTTTTATTGCATAAATTTTATATTTTACAAAAATAAAACAAAAAAACCGCCCTTTCCCATCGATTTCAATGCAGAAAAGGCGATTTTATTATTTCTCTTTATTATTCCTCGGGCTCTTCAATATCATCAAGAGCGTATTTTCTCATTATTCCTCGAGCCTTCGCATCGGCAAGCGCAAGCACTGTAACGCCATCCGCTCCGTAATCAACGCTATCAACGGTTGCCACACGGTAAAGTGTATTAAGCGCGCCCCCGTCGGTGTTCGGAATAAAATAAGTCACACGCCTCTTACCGTCGGTAACAAGAGCCTCAAGCTTTTGGATCAGAATATCAACACCCTGTCCCGTTTCGGCTGAGATATAAACGAATCTCTCGTCCTCGATGCCTCTGCCTATCTCACGAAGCTCTGCAAAGCCTCTGTCACACTTGTTAAAGACGTAAAGCCTCGGCTTATCTCCCGCGCCAAGCTCCTCAAGGAGCTTTTCGGTAATGCCCATCTGCTCACGGTAGCAGGGATCTGAGATGTCTATAAGAATAAGCAAAATATCGGCAAGCGTTGCCTCCTCAAGCGTAGAATGAAACGCGCTTATAAGATGGTGAGGAAGCTTGTTGATAAAGCCTACGGTATCTGTAAGAAGAATAGACTCACCGCAAGGAAGCGTATATTTTCTCGTTGTAGGATCAAGCGTTGCAAAGAGCTTATCCTCGGCAAGAATACCCGCATCGGTAAGTCTGTTGAGTAGCGTGGATTTACCCGCGTTCGTATAGCCGACTATAGCCACCTCAACGATATCGCTGCGCTCACGCGAGGCTCTCATGGTACGTCTGTTCTTTGCCATTTCGGAGATCTGCTCCTCAAGCGCGTGTATCCTTCTGTGAAGATGTCGCCTGTCGGTCTCAAGCTGGCTCTCTCCGGGGCCTCTCGTACCTATTCCGCCGCCAAGCTTTGACATCTCCGCGCCCCGTCCCATAAGTCGCGGAGCGGTATATTTCAGCTGAGCAAGCTCAACCTGAAGCTTTCCCTCGCCGGTCACGGCGTGAAGCGCAAATATATCAAGTATCAGCATTGAACGGTCGATAACACGAATGTCATCCCCAAGCAAAAATTCAAGATTTCTTATCTGTGAGGGAGAAAGCTCGCAGTCAAATACCACAAGCTTTATATCGTTGACCGAGCAAAGATAAGCAAGCTCCGCCGCTTTACCCGTACCTATCATGGTTCTGGGGTCGGGAGCTTCCTTGCTTTGAGTCATCCTCGCAAAGCACTCGCCCCCCGCCGTTTTAAGCAGACCGCAAAGCTCGTCAAGGCTTCTTTCATTTGCCTCGGCGGACTCACCCTTACGCAAAAGGCTTACGAGTATAGCTCTGTCAGGTATTATTTTATCCTTTTCATTCATCGTAGTATGCTCCGTAAAATAAAAATTTAAGGCAGGCGCGAGCGCAACCTGCCTTTGATATCGGATATCCGATTATTTACCTGCCCTCTCAAGTCTTCTCTTGAACTTATCAAGACGACCGCCGGCATCAACGAACTTCTGCTTACCGGTGAAGAAAGGATGGCACTTTGAGCAAATTTCAACTCTGATCTCGCCGCCCTTGGTAGACTTTGTAGTAACTGTCTCTCCGCAAGCGCAACGGATTATGCACTCTTCGTAATTAGGATGGATTCCTGATTTCATTTTTATTTACCTCGTTTCTATTATTCGATGTTCTTTGACATCGTATCAAACGCAATAATTATATCACACCTTGAAAATTTTTTCAATAGTTTTTTTAATTTTTTTTGATTTTTTAAAAAAAGTCTTATTTACTCTCTATCTCAACCCTTAATCTTGCTATTATTTTCTTTTCAAGCCTCGAAATATATGACTGTGAAATTCCAAGCTTATCGGCTACTTCCTTTTGAGTAAGCTCACGTCTTCCGTTAAGCCCGTAGCGCAGCTCTATTATCTCTCGCTCTCGGCTGTCAAGACCGTATACCGCTCTCCTTACGCGTTGCCGCTCCTCATACTGCTCTATCTCAAAGGATATTCTGTCATCGTCGCTGCTGAGCACGTCGGAGAGCAAAAGCTCATTTCCGTCCCAATCGGTATTAAGCGGTTCGTCAAAGGATACCTCCGCGCGTTCGCTTGAATGCTTGCGAATATACATAAGTATCTCATTCTCAATACACCTTGAGGCATAGGTCGCAAGCTTTATGTTTTTTTCGGGATTAAAGGTGTTTATCGCCTTTATAAGCCCTATCGTCCCTATCGAAACAAGATCCTCAATTCCTATTCCCGTATTTTCAAAGCGCTTCGCTATGTATACGACGAGCCTTAGATTATGCTCTATAAGCAAGCGTCTCGCCTCGGAGTCAAAGCTGAGCCGCGATAGCATCTCAAGCTCGCGCTCCTTACTCAAGGGCGGCGGTAAGACCTCTGCCCCGTTTACGTAATATATTCCAAAGCAATCTTTCTTAAGCCTTATTTTTTTCAACAGACGATTTCTTAACCTTAAAAACCAAACTCCACCTTTCCTCATCAATTAAGCCTTTCTTGATATGTAATAAATTAAGCCGCGCCAAGCACTATCTCACTTGGCACGAGTGCTTTTATACCCTTTTCCGATATTTTTTCCGTCATCAAAACGACGTACGCGTCGGTTTTTGCCGCTCCCCCGCCCATATCTATACGCAAGGCATCGACCCGAAATCCAACAAGCATCGCCTTACCCGTTGCACTCTGCGAGGGTATAAGGCGGACACGCGACCTCTCACGCTCCTCAATCAAGGTTATATTTCCCTTTTTCACCGCCTCTGTAAGCGAATACGGAAGAACCGAGGAAAGCGCGTCAAGCTCAACAAGAACGCAAGGCAAACGACTTATAGGCTCGCGCAAAAGATTTCCGCTGTCGCAAAGACAAGAAAGTGACGTTCGCCTTCCGCCATACTCTATCTCTATGCGTCCGCGCTTTCTGACTGCTCTTTTTTTAAGAGCGCCTCCGCCCTTAAGCGCAAGCAGACCGCTTATCCCCGCAAGAATGGCAAAAAGCCAGACCGATATACCGTCACCACCGCCTCCACCTCCGAAAAGGAGGTCCACTCCCAGCCTGTTAAAAAGATAAAAGAGCGCCGTCATAGCACCGCCCAAAATAATAGACACCGCGCCAAAAACAAGAGAAAAGTAAGGAACACTCTTTAATGCTCGTCTGTCAAAAGCTGCTACACCCCCGACAACAAGACAAGCAAGTGCGTCGAGCAAAAGCCGCCAAAGCCCCGCAGCCGAGAGAAAAAGCGCAACACAGGCATACGCCGCGCCAACTCCCGCGGCAATAACAAGGCGGTAATATTTTATTCTCCTCTCAACAAGCCTCGCGCTGAGAAAAAGCCCAAGAAAGTCCATACTGAAGTTTATCAAAAAATATATATCAAGATAAACCGTCTGCTCCATCTCATCACCTCCGCGCCTTGAGCTATTATATCATAAGTCCGTATAAAAATATGTCGCAGAAGGTCGGTGAAAAAAAGATATTTTTCTTTAGCCTCATATCCATAAAAAAGTCAGCGGTAGAGAAAACGGCGGGAGCAAGCCCCCGCCCTACAAACCGTTTTCTTTACGTAGGGGAGAATATTATCCTCCCGCCGTATCAATAAAATTTAATCTTAACAAACGGGAGGCTGATAGCCTCCCCTACAAAACGTTTTCTTTGCGTAGGGGGAAGATATTATCCTCCCACCGTATCAATAAATTTAATCTTAACAAACGGGAGGCTGATAGCCTCCCCTACAAAACATTTTCTTTACGTAGGGGAAATATTATCCTCCCGCCCTACAAAACATTTTCTCTACGTAGGGGCGGATATTAT
>JAFQPL010000010.1 GCA_017411785.1 Clostridia bacterium | reverse complement strand
CGTCACGAAGTCTCTTATACTGACCGAAGAGGTAGCCTACCTCTCTTGCGCCAACTCCGATATCGCCTGCGGGAACGTCGGTATCAGCTCCAATGTACTTCTGAAGCTCTGTCATAAAGCTCTGGCAGAAGCGCATAACCTCTGCGTCGGACTTGCCCTGAGGGTCAAAGTCGGAGCCGCCCTTGCCGCCGCCCATGGGAAGCGAAGTAAGAGAGTTCTTAAAGGTCTGCTCAAATCCGAGGAACTTGATAATGCTCTCATTTACAGAGGGGTGGAAACGAAGACCGCCCTTGTAAGGACCGATAGCACTGTTAAACTGAATACGGAAACCGCGGTTTACCTGAACATTGCCCTTATCGTCAACCCACGGAACGCGGAACTTGATGATTCTTTCGGGCTCGACCATTCTTTCGATAACACCGCTCGTGATATACTCGGGATTGCTCTCAAGTACAGGCTCGATGGATTCGAGAACCTCTTTTACTGTCTGATGGAACTCAGGCTCGTTGGGATTTCTCTTCTCAACTCTTGCCATAAGCTCATTGAGATACTGAATTTTGAAGCTCATTGTGATTACCTTCCTAAAATACAAAATTTATTTTTGTTTTAAATTTGCAAGTTTGCAATTCTAAAATTTCAAATATCGAGTCTATTATAACACAAACGCCCTGCTTTGTCAATAAAATTTGATAAAAAAAGATATTATTTTATCAAAATCAAATATAAAAAATTTTTGGCACCTATTTACATCAAGAAGAATTCGACGCAAAGAAAAAGCAATTGCTTGGACTTTAATTTCATACATACAAAACGTAGACCGAAATATCGTTTTGATACAACACCAAGAGTAAAGTTCTTTGAAGATAGGGGTTGAGGGGGAAGAAAGCTTTCTTTCAAGAAAGTTTCTTCCCCCTCAATATTATCCAATTCAATTTAATTTATATCGCATAAGCTCTGTAAACAGAGTCAAGAGCCGCTATATTAGCTACAGCCGCACTTGCGTCGCCGTTTACGTCGATAATAGTGTATGCGTTCTC
Source organism: Clostridia bacterium (assembly GCA_017411785.1). GTDB lineage: Bacteria > Bacillota > Clostridia > Oscillospirales > CAG-272 > HGM12713. Next base: position 41,445 of record JAFQPL010000010.1, on the reverse strand, counting down.
GCCTCTTGCCTTACTTGCGATACCTACGATAGCAACCCCTGCCGCCGCAGTGATATCCGCAACGAGCGTATCGGTTGCCGCGGAAAGCACGCAAATTCTTGCGTCTCCGCTGCGAGCCATAGATACGTTAGCAAAGTTTACGCTATTCTTGATATTTCCGTTACGAAGGAAATCGTCAAGCTGAAGTGCCGCCATAACTGCGCAGTTATCCTCGGACTCTGCGGTAGATGCTCCAAGGTGAGGAATAGCAACTATTCCCTCCACTCCAACGGTTTCTTCGGTCGGGAAATCAGTTACGTATTTTGCGACCTTACCGTCGGCAATTGCCGCCTTGATATCGGCATTATTAACAAGATCGGCACGCGCAAGGTTTATAACTCTTACACCGTTCTTCATCGTTGCAATAGTTTCTGCGTTGATCATTCCCTTTGTATCCTTCGTTGCGGGAACATGAAGAGAAATATAATCAGCCTTTTCAAAAACCTCGGCAAAGGTTGTAGCCTTCTCCACCGCGGGATCAAGCTTCCAAGCCGCGTCAACACTCATAAAGGGATCGCATCCGATGACCTTCATTCCAAGAGCTATACCCGCGTTTGCTACAAGCGCTCCGATTGCGCCAAGTCCGATGATTCCAAGGGTCTTGCCCTTAACCTCAACGCCTGCAAACTTGGACTTTCCTGCTTCAACTGCCTTAGCAACTCCCTCTGTGCCTGCAAGAGTTTCTGCCCATTTCATAGCTCCCGCTATATCACGCGAAGCAAGCATAAGAGCGCAGACAGAAAGCTCCTTAACGCCGTTTGCGTTTGCACCCGGAGTATTGAATACAACTATTCCCTCCTTTGCGCAACGGTCAACGGGAATGTTATTAACGCCCGCTCCTGCTCTTGCGATAGCCTTAAGCTCTGCTCCGAATTCCATTTCATGCATAGCCGCAGAGCGAACCATTATAGCATCGGGGTTTGCGACCTCCGTACCTACGTTATATACGTTTTTATCAAGAAGATCAGTGCCTATTGCGGCAATCTTATTAAGACAAAGTACGTTTTTCATAAAAACCTCTTTCAAATTCAAAGTAATAATTAAGCCTTGGGATTTTCCTCGGCAAATTTCTTCATAAACGCAACAAGCGCTTCAACACCCTCTTTAGGCATTGCATTATAGATAGATGCTCTCATTCCGCCAACCGAACGGTGACCCTTAAGGTTCTTAAGACCTGCCTTTGCGGCTTCGCTTGCAAACTTCTTATCAAGGTCGGCATCACCCGTAACAAAGGTTACGTTCATCATAGAACGGCTTTCCTTTTTAACGGGAGCTACGTAATAGTCCTGAGAATCAAGGTAATCGTAAAGAATAGCCGCCTTGGTCTCGTTCATCTTCTTCATCGCATCAAGACCGCCGATCGAGAGGATCCACTCATAAACGAGCTTTGCCATATAGATAGTGTAGCAAGGAGGCGTGTTATACATAGAGCCGTTCTCTGCCATAGTTTTCCACTCAAGCATAGTAGGCATCTTCTCCTCAGCGTAATCAAGAAGATCCTCGCGAACTATAACAAGCGTAAGTCCTGCGGGCGCCATATTCTTCTGCGCGCCTGCGTAGATAACGCCGAACTTGCTTACGTCAACAGGCTCGGAGATTATGCAGGATGAAAGGTCGGCAACCAACGGAATATCGCCGGTCTCGGGAATGTAGGGATACTTTGTTCCGTAAATAGTATTATTGAAGCAAATATGAAGATATGCTGCATCCTCTCTTATCATATCCTTAGTGATAACAGGAACGTGATCAAAATTATCATCCTTGGTAGTAGCTATGCACTTAACATCGTAGCCAAGCTTCTGAGCCTCCTTAAACGCCTTACCTGAGAACTGACCCGACACCGCGTAATCAGCCTTTCCTGTTCTCTTTATAAGGTTAAGAGGAACTGCGGCAAACTGCGTTGAAGCTCCGCCCTGAAGGAAAAGAACCTTATAATTATCGGGGATATTCATAAGCTGACGAAGCATAGCCTCTGCGTCGTTTATAATAGCCTCATAGTCCGGAGAACGGTGGGACATCTCCATTACCGACATTCCGGATTCTCCGTAACAAACGAGCTCAGCCGCTGCTTTGTTAAGGACATCTATGGGAAGCATTGACGGGCCCGCCGAAAAATTGTAAACTCTGTTCATAGTTTAAAACCTCCGTAAATAAATAGTTTAAAATTTAAATGTTTGACAAAAATAAAACATACTTTTATTATACTTTTTTCCGCAAAAATGTCAATAGCTTTTGCAAAAAATATACATATTTTATTTAACTTTCTCCGCAAAATACAAAAAGCAGCCGCAAAAGACCTGCAAACTGCTTTTTTACACAATATTATTATCCTCTTTTATTAATTTTGCTCGCCCTTTACCGCAATAATATCCTCGGCATAAGGCAATGACATTATCCAATCGCAAAGAGTATGCCATTCTGCAAGTTTATGCGTTTTTCTTGCATAATAAATATTTATCAAATTCTCATAATTAAGCGTCACCGTTCTCATCTGATTATAGCTTGACGGCAATAACTGTATCATATTGTGCCACGCCTGCTTATTGGTCTTATCCTCGCAGAACTTGACTCTTTCCGCCTCGAGATACTCAACAAGCGCGTCAAGTGCCGCAAGACCGCCCTCATCAAGTCTGTCGCAGGAAAAGTCCTCGCGCTCAAAGGCCTTTGCGTGAATTTTATGCATTGTAGAGCAAGAATTTGCAACCGTTCCGACCTTATAAGTATCAAACTCCTTCCACCAATACAAAGGAGCTGTTATATCGACCGATACAAATATCTGGCGCAGAAACTTTCTGTGGTCGCTTCCCGCGTGAGATAGCCTCTTAGCAAGACTCAAATCGTTCTCTCCAAGAACATAATTTCCGTTCTCATCGTAGTAGCTATCCATTCTGTCCCAGCTGTTAAGAGGATTTCTCGCGCCTCTTATTGCGTTTTCAAAATTCATTACCGAGCATCGTTCAATTTTTATCATTTTTTCTCTCTTTCCCGTATCAAAAAATTATGACCCTGTTTATTTATAATATATCACATTTTAATTTAAAAGTCAATTGACTTTTTTAATATTATGTGATATTATATAATAGTAATATATTTTTTGCAGGAGTGTCCCTATGGAATACAAGTTTTCTAAAAAGCTTGCCGAGCTCAAGCCTTCGGCTATACGTGAAATTTTCAAGAGTCTTTCAGACCCAACTATAATATCGTTTGCGGCAGGTAATCCCTCCCCCGACTCATTCCCGGTTGATGACCTTGCGCGTCTTTCGGCGGAAATATTTGAAAACGAGGCGTCATTTGCGCTTCAGTACGGAATAACAGAGGGATATATGCCCTTGCGCGAGGCTATCGCCGCAAGACAAAAATCCCGCTTTGGCGAAGGTATGGTTCGCGATTGCGACACAACTCTCGTCGTAACGGGCGGTCAGCAAGGTATAGAGCCTGCCTGCAAAGCATTTTGCAACGAGGGAGATGCGGTCATCTGTGAAAATCCGAGCTTTATCGGCGCGCTCAACTCATTCCGCTCAAACGGAGCGAGAACTATAGGCGTTGAAATGGAGGAGGACGGAATTTCACTTGAAAAGCTTGAGGAAACACTCAAGACCGTAAAAAACGCAAAGCTTCTCTACCTCATTCCAACCTTCCAGAATCCCTCGGGAACCTGTATGAGCCTTGAAAAGCGTAAAGCCGTCCTCGCGCTCGCGAAAAAATATGAAATTATGATAATTGAGGACAATCCCTACGGAGAGCTCAGATTTGCGGGTGAAGATATACCCACGATGAAGAGCCTTGATTCCGACGGTCTTGTTATATACTGCTCCTCCCTCTCCAAGATACTCTCTGCGGGAATGCGTATAGGATTTGTTATCGCACCCTCCGAGGTCGCTTCAAAAATGGTAGTTGCAAAGCAAGCTGAGGACGTTCACACAAATCTCTTTTTCCAGATGCTTTGCCACAAATATATGACGACCTGCGATCTCGACGCTCACATTGCAAAGATAAACGAGCTTTACCGCCACAAGTGCAATCTTATGCTCGAATGCATTGATAAATACATTCCCGCAGACAAGGTGACATTTACCCGTCCCGAAGGCGGTCTGTTTATTTGGGGAACGGTAAAGGATTGCACCGACGCATCCTTCGTTGTTAAGAAGGCTATAGAAAAGAAGGTTGCCGTTGTTCCCGGCACTGCCTTTAACTGCGATACCGAAGCTCCCTCCCCGTCCTTCCGTCTTAACTATTCAACCCCGTCCGACGAACAAATAATAGAGGGTGTTAAGCGTCTCGGAGAAGTCTTTACCTCGCTTTAATATTATTTTTGCTTTCTTTTGGAGGATACATAAATGTTTCAGGATCAAAAAATCTCCTACTCGGGCGTTCAGCCGAGCGGAAATCTGACAATTGGAAATTATCTCGGGGCTATCCGTAATTTTTCCACCTACTCGGAGAAATATAAATGCTTCTACTGTGTAGTCGATGAGCACGCAATAACGGTTCGTCAAATCCCAGCCGAGCTTCGCAGACGCACCTATGAAACGCTCGCTCTTTATATGGCGTGCGGGCTTGACCCCGACAAAAACACTCTTTACGTTCAGTCACACGTTCACGAGCATGCCGAGCTTGCCTGGATCCTTAATTGCTTTACTATGTTTGGAGAGCTTTCGAGAATGACTCAGTTCAAGGACAAAAGCTCAAAGCACGCCGATAACGTAAATGCGGGACTCTTTACCTACCCTACCCTTATGGCAGCGGACATTCTCTTGTATCAGACCGACGTAGTCCCCGTGGGAATAGATCAAAAGCAGCACGTTGAGCTTTGCCGTGACATCGCATTGAGATTTAATCAGCTCTACCCTGACACCTTCACAGTTCCCGAGCCAATAATCTCAAAATCAGGAAAGAAGATAATGTCGCTTGCAGAGCCAACGAAAAAAATGTCAAAATCCGATGAAAACCCAAACGCCGTAGTTTATATACTCGACGACAAGGATACCATAATAAGAAAATTCAAGAGAGCGGTTACAGACTCTGATACCTGCGTTCGCTTTGCCGACGGCAAGGATGGCATAAATAATCTCATTACTATATACTCCTGCTTTACAGGCAAGGAAACCGACGAGATCGAACGCGAGTTCGAGGGTAAGGGCTACGGCGAATTCAAGCTTGCCGTTGGCGAGGTCTGCGCAGACGCGCTTGCTCCCGTTCAAGCAAAATTCAAGGAGCTTGCCGCAGACAAGGCATTTCTTGAAGCACAAATGAAAAAAGGCGCAGAGGAAGCATCCTACTACGCGCGCAGGACCTTGGGCAAGGTTCAAAAGAAGCTTGGCTTCGTAAAAATTTAAATTACAAACACGCTTAAATACGAAAGGTAAAAAACATGGAACATTCAAGAATCAACGAACTAAAGCAGATAGCCGCCAAGATACGTCTTGGAATTCTTGAGGGCACTCACGCGGCAGCATCGGGTCATCCGGGCGGCTCTCTCTCAATAGCAGACATCGTTACATATCTATACTTTGAGGAATTAAACGTGGACCCCAAAAATCCCAAATGGGACGATCGCGACAGATTTGTTCTCTCAAAAGGACATACTGCCCCCGCACTTTACGGAGCTTTAGCCTACAAAGGATTTTTCAGTCCTGACGAGCTGAAAAACCTCAGAAATATAAATTCATTTCTGCAAGGGCACCCCGATATGAAGGGTACTCCGGGAATCGATATGTCTACAGGCTCCTTAGGTCTCGGCTTTTCCGCAGCTTGCGGAATGGCTCTTGCGGGAAAGCTCAATAAAAAGGATTACCGTGTTTATTCTATCGTAGGAGACGGCGAGAGCCAGGAAGGTCAGATCTGGGAGGCTTGTATGTTCGCTTCTCACTACAAGCTTGACAATCTTTGCCTTGTTATAGACTGGAACGGCTTGCAGATAGACGGCCCCGTAGCAGAGGTCATGAACCCCACCCCATACGATACTAAGCTTGAAGCCTTTGGCTTCAACGTTATATCTATAGACGGACACAATTTTGAACAGATCGAAAAAGCATTCAAATCAGCTCGCAGCTTTAAAGGCAGACCCACAGCTATAATCGCAAAAACCGTTAAAGGTAAAGGAGTTTCCTTTATGGAAAACCAAGTTGGTTGGCACGGAAGCGCGCCAAACGACGAGCAGTACGAAAAGGCAATCGCCGAAATCAAGGCAAGCATGTAAGGAGGTAGAAAAATGGCAGAAAAGATAGCAACGAGAGAGGGCTACGGAAACGCCCTTGTAGAATTTGCCGATGACTATGATTTTGTCGTTCTCGATGCCGACCTTGCGGCTGCGACAAAAACCGGAATATTTAAGAAAAAATACCCTGAGCGTTTTTTCAATTGCGGAATCGCCGAGGGAAATATGATGAGTGTAGCAGCGGGGATCGCTTCAACAGGCAAAACCGTTTTTGCCTCGTCCTTTGCAATGTTTGCCGCAGGCAGAGCCTTTGAGCAGATAAGGAACTCGATAGCATATCCCTCACTTAACGTAAAGATCTGCGCAACGCACGCGGGTATTTCTGTTGGAGAGGATGGCGCGACTCACCAGTGTCTTGAGGATATCGCGCTTATGCGTTCGATTCCAAATATGACAATAGTGAATCCCGCTGATGCGGTGGAAGCAAGAGCGGCAATCAAGGCGGCTCTTGACTATGAGGGACCTATGTACATACGCTTGGGACGTCTTGCAGTCCCTGTTTACAACGATCCCGCAACCTATGAATTTAAGCTTGGCAAGGGTATTTGCCTCAAAGAAGGCTCTGATGTAACAATAATCGCAACGGGTCTTATGGTAGATATGGCGAACACCGCCGCAAAAATGCTTTCTGACGAGGGTATAAGCGTAAGAGTTATAAACATTCACACAATCAAGCCTCTCGACAAGGATATAATTCTCAAGGCAGCAAGTGAGACCGGTGCTTTGGTCGTTGCCGAGGAGCACAACATAATCGGCGGTCTCGGCAGCGCAGTTGCGGAAACGGTTTGCGAGTCCTGCCCCGTTCCCGTGCTTAGAGTAGGAACAAATGATGTCTTTGGACGTTCAGGCAAGGTTCCTCCCCTTCTTGAGCTTTACGGACTTACTGCCGAAAGTATAGCAGAAAAAGCAAAGCTTGCGATAACTATGAAAAAATGACATTTTGGTATCCTAAAGTACAAAAAGTTTAGTATTTCCCCTTTGTAAAATATACGAAAGGAAAAAAGATTAAAAGCGCCTATGAAAATGTTTATTAAAATTTCAGCAATAATATTAACCCTTATTATGATATCAAGCACGTTTTTATCTTGCAGCTCACCAAATATAAACAATTCAGCTTCAAACGCAAACACAGACACCGAGAACTCGGAAAATGATATTGATGAAAGCACCGAAAGCGAAAACAACAGCGAGGACAGCAGCGAAAACAGCAGTCTTGGCGGCAACGAAAACGAAAACACAGATGAAAACAATGACGAAGAAAATCCCTCCGAGGAGTTAACAGAGGAGGAAAAAGCCGAAGCTGAAAAAAAGAAAGCTGAAAACGATGCCCTTCTTGCAGAGCTCATGCCTAAATATGAGGCTTTACGCAATGAGATCGCTTCTAAAAAGGCAGGCTACGATCTCGGTTCAGCAAGCGCGAGCATAGGAACACCTGATGCCGCGTGGACAGCAGAGATCCCCACTATAACTCAGGCACATCCAAGGCTGCTCTTGACGTCTCAAACAATTCCTACCGTAAAAAAATACATGAAGGATAACAAAACCGATCCTACTGTAGCGCGCTTCTACGAGCTTCTTGATACTCAACACGCAAGAAACGGTCAGCTCAGCGCAGTGCAAACGGATTTTGACGGAAGAAAAGGTATTCACAATTATGATAAAAGCGTTCTTGAATTGATTCAGGTAAAAGCTCTCGGATATCTCGTTGAAGGCCACAAGCTTTACGGATATCAGGCTATACATTATATGAAGCAATTTTTAAGAACACTTGATATCCAATATATTACCTCTAACCAAGAACGAGAATACGGAAACACAATGTTTACCGCGGCGCTCGTTTACGACTGGTGCTACGACCTTCTCACCGACGTTGACAAGCAGCAGCTTATGGCGGGAGTTGAAAACAGAACCGCCAAGGGTAACTGCGGAGATCCGTCGTACACAACTACTACACACTACAAGTGGAAAATGTCGGTCGGCTTCCCTCCCACGAAAATAGGCGCGGTTTCGGGACACGCCTCAGAGCGTCAGGTGCTACGTGACTATCTCTCGGCAGCAATAGCGTTCTACGGTGACAATAATTCATGGTGGAATTATATTGCAAAGCTTGTTTACTCGGAGTACGTTCCCGTCAGAAATTATTATTTCAAATCGGGGATTTCTCAGCAAGGAACAGGCGTTTATGTTTCAGGAAGACATATTTCCGATATGTATTCCGCGTGGATGCTGAAAACCGCTACAGGCTCTCAGCCTTATGAGAACATCAACAAAACAATAAGAAGCTTCCTTGGCTATGAGTGTGCTCCCGGAAAAATATATTCCGACGGCGACGGCTCAGGCTCGCTTCAAAACAACTACGAATTCAGAGCATTGGCTTATATATCGGCATATCTCTTCGCGGATAAGCCCATGCTTGCTCAGGCAAAGTCGATGCTGCCCACGCAGGCATTCAAATCCGATACTATAGAGCTGACATCAGCTATGTATTTAGCTCTCACAGGGCTTTCGGATATAACCCCCGCAGAAAACAAATACGAAGGTATGGAGCTTATTCAATATAACGGCTCGCCTGTAGGTCAGTATATTACGCACGAGGCTTGGAACGACGCAAATTCAGCAAGCGCATTTATGCGAATAAAGGAGCGTACCACTGCAAATCACGAGCATTGCGACGCAGGTACCTTTATGATATACTACAAAGGTATGCTTACCGCGGACGGCGGAGTTTATAACGGATACGGCTCGGAGCATACACGTTACTACCATCAGGCGACAGTTTCGCACAATGGCTTGCTCATATACAATCCCAACAAGCCCGAAGCAACCACCGAGGTAGCTAAAAAGTGGTACTCGGGAGGTCAGCTATGGCCATCGGAAGCATCAAATCTTACCGAGTTGAAAGGCACTGATTACCTGACGGGTAAAGTCATAGGCAACAGACACGGCTATTCCGACTCGGCAAAAACTCAACCTCTTTACGCTTATATAAGCGGAAATATAACCAACGCATACCACGAAAGCACAGTTGATTTCGTCGGCAGAAGAATGTTAACGGTCTACACGGGTAACGAGGATGTGCCCATGGTAATGTTTATATACGACAGAATCACATCTGACAGTTCGACTTACGGAAAGAAATTCCTACTTCAGATCCCCTCATCCGATGCGCCAACAATAAGCGGTAAAACAGTATCCACCGAAAACGGTAACGGAAAGCTTGTTCTCACCTGCCTGAGCAACAACGCAACGATAGAAAAGATCGGCGGAAGAGTTTACGGTCCTGACGGAAAATACGTTGCGGCAAGCTCTAAAAATTACTCAATAAACGGAGTACAGAACGCAACCACGAATAACTACGACGTTGGCTCGTGGGGACGTGTTGAAATAACGATGGATAGCACCAAGACCTCCTCCCTGCTCAACTCACTTTACGTTACCGACAAAGGAAACACAACTTATTACGAAACCAAGCCGATAACGAATATTTCAACAGGCAACTTTACAACATCAAATGCCGACGACCTTGAGGGATGCGTATTCAATAACAGTATCGCGGCAATATTTGTAAAGAGAAACATAATTGATTCCACGAAATATATCAACGGAACTATATCCTTCACAACCGAAGGTGAAGCCTCTATGAGCTATTACGTTGATGGCTTATCCGGCGCGGGCAAATGGACAGTTTCGGTTAACGGAAACGTAATCGGAACAGAAACCGCAATCGGCGGACTTATTACCTTTACCGCCCCCGCAGGAAACGTAACGCTTACATATCAAGCAGCATAAAAAAGCTATAACAACAAAAACGCACCTTTGTCGAAAGACAAAAGTGCGTTTTTTGTTGCGAAGAAACGCGCAAACGGTGCGCAGGTGTAGGTAAAAACGAAAAAAAGGTGCGTAATACAGATTACAAGGACAATTCAAAGTAAAGCTTTATTATCGTTAACATACTTTATGATGTTTTTTAAGCCATCATCAAACGATAAAAATATTTTATCTTGATTTTTTATTTCGGCGACATAGTAAAACGTTGAATCCATATAGATCCACGTCGAGCATTTTACAGTAATTCTATCGCCCTCGCATATCTCTTCTTTTGCAAGGACTTCGCTAAGAACATTGCAATTATCACCCACTAATTCCAATCTGATTTCTTCACTGTTCGCTTCGGAAGAATCAAAAGCTGATTTGTCCTCAACGGAAACATACAGATAAATTCGGCCGTCGGCTTCTTTATATGAGCAAAATGTTGCCTCGATATCTTGATAATTATCTTCATCGCTAAGATGTTCTCGCATAATTCCATTATAACCGTTACAAGCTGTCATACTTAACAACAGGACAGTTGCAAACAAAATAAATAACATTTTTTTCATAATCGCAGCTCCTCATTTTCCGTTATTATATCACGAAATCGCTTGTTTGTCAAATGATGCATCGCCTGCGGTTGCAGTGAAATGTTTTGCTTGCGCAAAACGTGAAATAATGTGCTATTGCGCATTGTGAAATATCTCACGTCGCCTACGGCTCTGTTCGATGTGAAATGAAATTTGCCCACATTCGCGTCAGCGAATATTTCACATTTGCGAAGCAAATATTTCACAGCACAGCTATTTCACTTGCCCGCAGGGCAAATTTCGTTGAAAAAAGCACACATTGTCTTAGTAGACAAATGTGTGCTTTTTTCTGGTGGGGGATGGTGGATTCGGACCACCGAAGTCAGTGACAACAGATTTACAGTCTGCCCCCTTTGGCCGCTCGGGAAATCCCCCATATTTTAGGCTCCACTTGGTGAAGCCTCTTTGGAGCTGGTGATCGGAGTCGAACCAACAACCTGCTGATTACAAATCAGCTGCTCTGCCATTGAGCCACACCAGCATTGCAACGTTGATATTATATCATACTAATATTTTTTTGTCAATACTTTTTGCAAAAAAATAAAAATCTTTTTTCAGGAAAGGCCCTTTTTTATTAGGCCTTTCCTGATCTGTTAAAATTAATCCTTTACGTAAGGAAGAAGCGCTACCTGTCTTGCTCTCTTAATTGCCGTATTAAGCTCTCTCTGATGCTTTGCACAAGTTCCGGAAATTCTTCTGGGAAGAATCTTGCCGCTCTCACTTATGAATTTTCCAAGCTTTGCACAATCCTTATAATCGATAAAGTCAACCTTATCTGCACAGAATATGCAAACCTTCTTTCTTCTGCGCATCATTGGACGGGGTGCGCGAACTACGTTTTCGGTCTTATTGCTATCCATAACGGAAACCTCCTGTTTTTATTAATTTGAGTCTGACTATCTCTCTTCTGTAATCAGAAAGGAAGATCGTCGTCTGTATTGTGCTCCTCAAAATTAGGAGCTACTGCGTTGGGAGAAGCATACGATGGAGTTGGCGCATAAGCATCGGTCGATGTACTCTCGCTGCGAGAGTCAACAAACATTGCTTCATCCGCTACTACCTCCGTAGTATATCTTCTTTGTCCCTGTTGATCTTGCCAATTTCTAGTCTGAATACTTCCTGTAATACAGATCGCCGAGCCTTTTCTAAAATACTTAGCTATAAACTCCGCGGTGTTTCTCCATGCCACAACAGATATAAAATCTGCTTGATTCTGACTCTCTCCCTGATCGTTCTTTGAAGCATATCTGCGGTTTACTGCAATAGTAAAGCTCATTACAGAAACACCTGTTGCAGTCTGCTTAAGCTCAGGATCGTTGGTCAATCTTCCTGCAAGAACAACCTTGTTTAAGTTAAGACAAGACATTTTTTACTCTCCTACCTTAATTATTCCGCATCGGTTGCTTCTGCTGCGGGTGCTTCCTCAACTGCTTCTTCAACAGCAGGAGCTTCCTCGGCAACAGTCTCATCAGCAGCCTTTGTAGCAGCCTTTGCAGCCTTCTTTGCTGCAGCATCGTACTCAAGCTTCAACGTCATAGAACGCATAACAGTTTCGTCGATGTTGCAAAGACGCTCAAACTCACTGGGAAATTCTCCGCTAGTCTTATAAGTAACGACTACGTAATATCCCTCGGGCATATCGTCGATTGCATAAGCAAGACGGCGCTTACCCCACTTTGCTACGTCTACGATCTCGGCATTTGCCTCAATCAAAGACACAAACTTGTTCACCGTTGCTTCAACAACTTCGTCACCCTTCGTAACGTTTACGATGAACAGGCTTTCGTAAGAATTGATTACCTTTTCCATTTTTTACACCTCCCTATGGACTTGTGACCGTATGCATCAAATCAAAAATTTACACACGGTAAGGAGACGAACGTCCCAAGGACATCCGTACCAAGATTGAATTATATCACAAATACCGCTCTTTGTCAATACCTTTTTTCTTTTTTTAGCAATAAAAAAGGGACTTGCTTTATTTCAAAGCAAAAGCCCCTTAGTTACCCCGCCGAGCCGTGTAGTCATATAGAGAGACCCTGAAAGCCAAGGCGGTGTCCTATCTCTCGCTTTACTGCTCCCAACGTCCCCTAAAAGTGTGAGACAAGTCAATCAGACTGATAGGGGGAGGTCTGCAAACCACGGTCGAACTCTGTTTTCGGACTCCTTTAACGTAGTGTAGCTCCTGTGAACAACTATCACGAGCTAAGCAGGTATTTATATTTTAATCAGCTTTTATTACTTTTATTCCAAAAAATGATTTTTAATCGTAATCTATCTCAGAGGAAAAAAGATCATCAAAGTAATCCGCGATATCGTCAAGCTCATCGTCATCGTCAATGCTTACGAAGAACTCCTCTCCGCTCTCCTCATCGGTAACGAGCTTAAGGATCACGTACTCTACGATATCACTGTTTTCATCAGCCTCATCCTCGGGAGGAAACATAGCAAAATACTTATTTCCGTCCTTCTCATAATCCGCGATTATCTCGAACTCGACCTCTACACCGTTTTCATCTGTAAGAGTTATAATATTATCGGGATCTACCGCATCAAAATCATTCATTTTTTCATTATCCATGTTTGTTATCTCCTTAAACGTTTTTCTATATTTATTTTACAGCATTTATAACAAAATGTCAAGAGTCTTTCGCAAGCTTAATCCTCAAAGAACAGAATTTCAGAAAGAATAATGTTACTCACAAGAAAGCCTTTAGTTGAAAAAGCTACACGTCCTTCCTCAAATGTCATAAATCCTTTACTTATAAAATCCTTAACAGCAGGATAGGCTTCAAAAAAATCCTGTCCTGAAATCCTATAATAATCCTCAAGAGCAATTCCCTTTTCCAACCGAAGTCCAAGCATAACGTACTCAGACACCCTGTCGTTATCGGAAATCTTCTGTCTGTACTCACAAATATCTCGTCCCTCAAGAAAGCCCTTTATATTTCGTGAGTTTCCGAATCTTTCGCCCTGAAAGCAAGAATACGCAGCCACACCAAACCCAATGTAATCATCAAGACGCCAATATTTAAGATTATGCCTTGACTCTCTGCCCTCAAGAGAAAAATTGCTTATCTCATAACGTCTGTATCCCGATCCGAAAAGTCTTTCGCAGCAAAGCTCATAAAATTCAGCGCAGGTATCGTCGTCGGGTAGATCAAGGAAATCACGCTCCCTGTAAAAATGAGTTCCCTCCTCTATCTTTAAGCCATATACCGAAACATGCTCGGGAGAAAGCTCAATTAACTTTTCAAGAGAATATTCAAGCTTATCCTTTGTTTGCGACGGCAAGCCGTACATAAGATCTACGCTTATATTATCAAAGCCTACCCGCCTTGCATCCTCGTAAGTGCTGCAAAAATCATAAAAGCTATGTACTCTTCCGAGCATATCAAGCTCGTTGTCATTTGCGCTTTGCAAGCCTATGCTTAAACGGTTTGCCCCGAGAGAACGAAGCTCCGCAAGCCCCTTAGCATCAATGCTCGCAGGATTACCTTCAACGGTGATTTCGGAATCATCCGCAATAAAAAAGCTATCCTTCAAGGCAAAAAATATCTCCTCAAAGCAGCTATACGGCAAAAGCGTTGGCGTTCCGCCGCCAAAATACACGGTATCCACCGCCTGCTTTCCGTAAACCGCGGAAAACTCGCGTATGCGTCTTGCAAGCTCACGCGAATATTCACGCATAAGCTCGGTACCAGAATTTGCAAGCGAGCAAAAATCGCAGTAGTTACATTTTTTTATACAAAACGGAATATGTAAATATACGCCCAACGAATTACCGCTCATCTTGTTTTGCATTATATCTCCTACAATACAGCATTACCTGCTCCTTAAGCGACCGCAGCTCCTTATCGGAGCAAAGTATCTCACCGTGATTGGTCTCTCCCAAGGTATAATGCTTTTCTTTATCAAGGCCACAGGCAAAATCGTATGCCGCATCGGTTATATCTCTTTCGGTAAACGCGTAATATACCGTAAGCGCGGTAAGGTATCCCGTAAGCGTATTAGGATGAAATCCGTCGCCCTCCTTACATACTATAAAAGAATTCTTATTATATTCAAATTTCGAATCCTTAACCATAGCGTTACCCTTGATTATATCGTTTACCATATGCCCGAGCGGAATATAAACTCCGCCTCCGTCTCTTATACGCTCTGCCGCCTCAAAGCTTGGCTCAAAATCATGAAAAGCATCATAGGTAGTAATATAAAAGCCAAAAACGGTTTCGGGAGCAAAAAGGCTCATTATAAGCCTTGCGTCCTCATAGGTCTCCTTTATCCTGTCTCCCGACTGTTGAAGCACTACCGCATCCTGACGGTAAAAATCCTCAACAGGAAGCCCCTCGGGATTATTATAATAGGCAGGATGAAGCTCCTTCATCTTCTCATACAGCATCCTTTGAGCAAATCCGCTTCCCTTATGCCAAAAGCTTGCACCGCCCCAAGTAAAATTAGTTACGGTTACATCATCGCCAAGACTCCTGGCAAGCTGATAAAAATAACCGTCGTCAAGTCCGTCAAAAGCGTTAACGTTTACACATTTACCGTAAAAGGTAAAGCTGTTTCCTACAAAGGCTATTCTTTTTTTATCAAAGCTTTTAAATACCGCCATCGCTCTTTAATCCTTTTCTACTTCATCGGTAAAACGAAAGCCTGCCGTGTCGGTAACGGGAAGTGAAAACACGATAGAATGTGCCTTACTGTCCATTCCCGCCTTCTGCATAATAGCTTTCATTATATTATTTTTCTGTGACGTGGAGGTTACAATAAGCAATATTTCCTTTTCATCGGCAAGCGTTATTCCAAAAAATTTTTGCGCGCCCGCGCTTGTTCCCTTTGCGCGAATAGTAGTTCCGCCTCGCGCGCCTGCCTCGCGCGCCGCATCCATCACAAGATCGGTATATCCTTTTTCATATATTGCAAGAATAAGCTCCTGAACGGTTTGCATATTATCGGTTTCTCCTTTCCCATTAACGTTATTTTCAAGCTCTTTCGGAATATCCTGACCTTCCTTAAAATACTCAAGCGACTTCGTTCCGCCTATACTTGAAAGCGGAACCGCAACAGCTATTCCTCTATCGGGAAGATCTATCTGCATCTCTACCTCAAGTCTGCGTAGAATTTTCTTTAACGACGGATAGGTAATAAGCGATATCAGAATTGCTTTTTCATTGCGCTCGATTCCAAGCAATGAAAGCGTTTTTTCATGCGCTGTTCCGTTTGCGAGAGTATCATAGATAACCGAAACGCCGTTTTTCTCAAAAAAACCGCGATATTCCTTAAGATCCGACCTCTTCACGATATTTAAAAGCAGATAAAGCTTATGCATCTTAGGTTACCCCCTCTCTCAAAACTCAATTATATCCTCATCGGTTATTACAGGTTCAGCGGAAGCGTTCTTGCTATCTGCCAGCTTGATGCCCTTGCTCTGCTTGATCTTATAAATAAGTCCAAGCACCTGTATAGCAATAAGAGGCGTCATAGCAACCATTGCAACAACTCCAAATGCATCGGTTGCAACATTTCCCCCAACCGAAGCGCAAGCGCCCATTGCAAACGGCAATAAGAAGGTTGCCGTCATAGGTCCTGATGCAACACCTCCCGAGTCAAATGCGATCGATGTAAAAACATCGGGAACTACAAAGGACAGCACTATAGCTATAAGGTATCCGGGAACTATAAAATACATTATCGATACTCCCGTAAGCACTCTGAGCATAGCTATACCTATAGATATAGCAACACCGACCGAAAG
Organism: Clostridia bacterium; assembly: GCA_017411785.1. Lineage (GTDB taxonomy): Bacteria > Bacillota > Clostridia > Oscillospirales > CAG-272 > HGM12713. The sequence continues at coordinate 25,028 of JAFQPL010000010.1, read as the reverse complement.
CGTAAGAGAAAGCGCGCGAGCAGGAATTGCACCCTCGGTCTCCTCCTCTACCTGCTTTTTTAAAACTTGAACAGCAGGCTCTGCGGTAACTATAAAATAACCGATTATCATTCCTACGGGAATTATAAGCCATTTCAAGGAAGACGCGGCAAGTATTTCGCCAAGCTCATGTCCGAGCGGCAAAAAGCCCACGTTTACGCCTGTCAAAAACATAGTGAGTCCCACAAAGGTATAAATTATTCCGACGATTATCTTTCCGAGTCCGCCCGTGCCTATGCCTCCCGTAGCCGCGCGGAATACAAGGAAAAACACAACTATAGGGCCTATAGCCATCAAGACCTCTCCCGCATATTTCGGTATCTGCCCTATAAACATCCAAAAAAGATCGTCGGATTCTGTATAAACAAGAGTCGGGTAAACGGTTGGCTCTATTTCGGTAACGTTATTTACTATTCCAAGGAGCATCACCGCAATAATAGGACCTACAGAACAAAGCGAAACCAATCCAAAGCTGTCGTTGTCCGCGTCCTTATCGGCTCTTATAGCAGTTACACCTACTCCGAGAGCCATAATAAACGGTACAGTCATAGGTCCCGTTGTAACCCCGCCCGAATCAAAGGAGAGCGCTAAAAAGCTGCTCGGAACAAAAAAAGCAAGAATAAAAACTATTCCGTAAAAGAAAAGCAAAAGATATTTAAGCTTTATTTTTAACACAACACGAAGCATTGCAACAACAAGCATGATCCCCACACCGAGAGCAACTGAAAAGATCAGCGCAAAGGGTGATATTGAGGATATCTGCTCTGAAAGCACTGTGAGGTCGGGCTCGGATATCGTTATCATAACTCCGACAAAAAAGGAAACGAGCAATACAAGCCAAAGCTTTTTTGTTTTTGTCATTTTAGAGCCAACGTACTGACCCATCGGCATCATCGACATCTGCGCTCCGAGCGTGAAAAGACCCATTCCTATCACCAGCAAAAGAGTGCCTATTATAAAGGATATAAGAATAGGCGCGCTGACAGGCGCAATAGTTATTAAAAGCAAGAATACGATTGCCGCCACCGGTAAAACAGACGAAAGCGATTCTTTGATTTTTTCGGCAAGAATAGTATTTCGAAAAAGCTTCAAGCACACCCCTCCTTACACCAAAGATCATTTAGTTTATTATAACATATTTTTATTTCAAATTCAAGTAAAAAAGCAAATAATTAAATACACGTCGTATTGACAAAGACAAGAGACGCGTGATATAATATAGATACCTAAAACTGCTGAAAAAAGAGGTGCAATATGGAAAAGGAATACAGAATAACAGATACTACGCTTCCGAAATATCAAGGCGGCATTTCGAGCATTATAGATACTGCCGACGGAATTGATATGCTTTTAATTCAAAGCACAAATAAATATGAATACGAGAGCTTTTGCAAAGCGCTTAAGGAAGATGGCTATTCGGTTTATGTAACGCGTATACTCAACGGAAACATCTACACCACCTTTACCAAGTCCGATGTTTTTGTTCACACGCATTACGCTCCCTCAAACAACACCGTAAAGATTACTATGGGCGATGTTGCAGATCTTCCCGTAAGGAAGCAGGACGCGATAGCAAAAAATATTTGTCAACCCAAGCTTACCTTCGTTTCTCAAAAGCCCGATACCGACATAGGTCTCGCGGTAATATTTACTCTTTCCGACGGACGTCTTGTTGTTCTTGACGGTGGTATGCCGAACGTGGAAAATCACGAGGGACTTCTTGAGGCTATGAAAAACGCATCTCCCGATAAGGATAATATAGTAATCGCGGGTTGGTATCTCTCGCACGCGCATATAGACCATCACGGAGCAGCTTGGAAATTTATCGAGCATCATCTTGACAAGGTCAAGATCGAAGCCTTTATTCTCAATTACACAACTAACGATCAATATGAGAATTTAACCGAGGACAGCTGGAAAAAGTCAGACGACGCGCAGATGATCCGCGCGGCTCTAAAGAACGTAAAGCCCTACACAAAAATCATCAAGGCTCACTCGGGTCAGGTATATCATTACGGCTCCGAGGCTGTCGAGATAGTTTACTCGGTTGAGGATTACTACCCCGAGCAATTAAATTTCAACAACTCAAGCTCTCTTGTTTTAAGACTTCACGCAAAAGGAAATACCGTTATGCTCCTTGCCGACACCACACACACCTCGGGTGCCAGAATGATGGAGCTTCACGGCGACGCACTCAAATCTGATTTTGTACAGATAGCTCACCACGGAATGTGGGCAAGCTATTCTCAGCTTTACCGATATATAAACGCTCCCGTGCTTCTCTGGCCCTCAAATCTCCCGAATGTAAAAAAATGGTTCAATGATAGCGTAGTACAGACCGCCTTGGGAATTGCGGAGGATGTATATCTCTCGGGAAATACCGAGGATACGGTTATCGAATTCCCCTATAAATTAAAGCACAATAAAAACGATTTTCTTGAGCAAATAAATAATTAATCACAAATAAAGTATACCGCGAAAATCATTTCGCGGTATACTTTATTAAGCAAAATATTAACAAAAAAGTCTTGACACACGGCAGAGTTTATGCTATAATATCTATCGTGCCAATTGGGGTGTAGTCTAGTGGTAGGACACGAGACTTTGACTCTCGCCGGGAAAGTTCGATTCTTTCCACCCCAGCCAGAAAAAAGCACACATTTGTCAGCAGACAAATGTGTGCTTTTTTCAACGAAATTCGCCTTCGGCAAGTGAAATATGGCTCCGCCAAGTGAAATAGCTCCGCTGTGAAATATTTGCTTCGCAAATGTGAAGTGGCGAATTTCATTTCACATTGCGACCAAAGGTAGCAATATTTCACAATTCACAAAGTGAATTATTTCACATTCGGCAACGCCGAATATTTCACTTGAAAAACAAAGGGTTTTATGCTATAATAGCAAAAAAGGAGGAGTAGCTATGAAAGAAATCAATTCTATACAACGCTCGGGCTCCTCGGCGGGAATTTTCTACACTATAGAAAACGGTATAGCCACTATCACGGGTTGTGATGAGGATTTATCCAACATTGTAATCGCAGACTCCTATGAAGGATTTCCTGTAAAAAAAATCGCGCCTTTTGCATTTTGCAAGCACGATAAAATAATCTCGGTAAAGCTTCCTGAAGATCTTCTTGAGATAGGTGAAAAGGCGTTTTACCGTTGCTCAAGCCTAAAATCAATTTCAATCCCCGATACCGTTAATTCAATAGGCAAACGGGCATTCGGCTTTTGTACCGCTCTTTCATCGGTAACGCTTCCGCGCAAATTAAGCAAAATAAGCAATTACACTTTTATAGGATGCAAAAGCCTCGAGCACATAGAATTACCCAAAGGTCTTATCTCTATCGGCAGATACGCCTTTTCAGACTGTGGCATCCTACAAGCCGATCTTCCGCAAGCGCTTAGATCGATTGGTGATTACGCCTTTTCGGGCGCCTCTCTCAATTCGGTTGAAATCCCCACAAGCGTAGTTTATCTCGGAGAATGGAGCTTTAGCTCCTGCAAGCATCTTAAAAGTCTTATATTTGCGGACAGATGCCTGCTAAAAAGCATTGAACGCGGCGCTTTCCGAGGATGCGCCTCACTTTCTGCCGTAAGCTTTTCAGATCAAGGCTCTCTGCGTATTATCGGAAACGAAGCCTTTTACGAATGCTCGGCAATTTCAAGCTTAGACTTGCCGCAAAGCCTCGAGGTAATAGGCGGGCGAGCCTTTTTCTCCTGCGATAAGCTTACAGATATTACCCTGCCAAAGCATCTATCATCTATAGGTCTGCAAGCCTTTAAGTATTGCTCCGCACTCGAAAGCATCTCTATTCCCGATACGGTTAAATTCATTTGGGAGGAGACCTTTGTCGGTTGCGATTCACTAAAGAAGCTGAGGCTTGAAAACCCTTACGGCTGGCAGATAAACGGTAAATCCATTTATGCAGATGAGCTTTCCGACCCAACTCGTGCCGCGCAAATTTTTACATATGAGCTTGCGCGCAATGAATGGATAAATACTTTTAACAAATAAATTACTTTTTGTATTTCATTTTTCTTGCTTTTGTGATATAATGTTGCTATAAATATATAAAGGAGTACACCGTGAAAAAAATTATTTGTCTTTTGTTAGTAACTGCTTTTATTATGCCTTGCCTTTTCTCATGCAAGGACGAAATCGATTCAAAGCCAAACACCGTCGTTATCGACGTCGAAAATTACGGTAAAATAACCGTTGAGCTTTATCCCGACATCGCTCCGATAACCGTAAAAAATTTTAAAAGCCTCGTAAACGACGGCTTCTACGACGGTCTTATCTTCCACCGCGTTATCGAAGGTTTTATGATCCAGGGCGGTTGCCCCAACGGTGACGGCACAGGCGGAAATACCGACGCAAACGGAAACGAAATAAACATAAAGGGCGAATTCTCGGAAAACGGAGTCAGAAATTCCTTAAAGCACGACCGCGGAGTTATCTCAATGGCTCGCTCAAATGACAAGAATTCAGCATCCTCGCAGTTCTTTATCTGCCATCAAAAGGCTGCTCATCTTAATGGAAAATACGCGGCATTTGGAATGGTAAAGGACGGTATGGACGTAGTTGACGCCATTGCTTCGGTTGAAACAAACTCTGCGGACAAGCCCTTGCAAAACGTTGTTATAAAATCTATAACCTTTGCGGAATAATAAAAAACAGACACAGTAAAGCTTTACTGTGTCTGTTTTTTATGGTATAGGCAGATTTAAGCAAGAAGTCAAATACAGCCCTTTTTTATTTATCAAATCTTTTTACTATCTCCGCAAGCACCTTCTGCTCCGCCTCCTGAATGTTTGACGCGGTAACGGTGCATCCCGACGCGCTTTTATGTCCTCCGCCTCCAAAGCGGGCGCAAACGTATGAAACGTCAAAATCGGTAGCCGAGCGCATTGAAACTCTATAAGTTGCGCGGTCGGCGTTTTCTCTTATTGCAAGAGCTATCTCAACGCCCTCAAGAGAACGGGCTATATCTATAAGAGTTCCTAAATGCTCGCTCTGCGCGCCAAGCTCCTGCTGCAAGGAGTATGGGAAGGATATCCACGCAACTCTGCCGTCGGCGATAGTCTTGAGTCGCCTTGCACCCTCTCCCTCCACCTGTATCTGCGTATAGGATTTACAGTCAAAAAGCTGACGGCTTATCTCGGCATGATCTGCGCCAAGCTCAATAAGCTCTGCAGCAAGACGGTAGGTATCGGGGGTTGCGTTTGAAAAGCGAAATCCACCCGTATCCGAGCTTACCGCCGCAAAAACACAGCTTATCACTCTCGGCGGAATCGAGTCAAGCGCGCCAAGCTCAATAAGTCGATTGGCGACACGATAGATTATCTCGCCCGTCGATGACGCATTAGGGTCTATATAATTATCGGCATACGGAGTACCGCTCGAATGATGGTCTATCATCAAATCGATGTCCTTGTGCAGTCTGTTGAAAAGAGCGCCAAGCTGAACGGGATTAGCCGAGTCAACGCTTATTATACGCTCGCAATCAAGCCTCATATCCTCCTCAAGAAGCACGCTTCCCTGCACTCCGTCGGTAAGAAACTGCAATCTCTCGGGAAGCTCATCGGCGCAAGCGCAATACGCGGGTATTCCAAGCACTCTGAAGATATCCCGCAGCGCAAATGCCGAGCCTACCGCATCGGCATCGGAGCGAATGTGGAAAATTATCAGCGTTCTTTTACTTTCGCAAATAGAAAAGCAAAGCTCATCAAGTGAAAGTCTCTTAAAGCTCTCCATTTTGTCAATCCTCCTCGGTTTCTTCTTCCTCGGGCGTAATTTCTATACTGTTAAGAAGCTTTGAAATATGCGCTCCATGCTCTATTGAATGGTCCTCAATAAATGTAAATTCGGGAGTCATACGAAGATTAAGTCTTTGCGCAATCTCTCTGCGAATAAAGCCCGCGCAAGACCGCAACCCCACGGCAACCTCTTTTTTATCTCCCTGCATTGCTGAATAATAAACCTTTGCGAACTTAAGGTCGCCCGTTACGTCAACAGCGGTAATGCTTATAAATGCGTTTGCAAGACGAGGGTCCTTTACCTCGCGGAGTATCATAGAAAGCTCCTTCTTTACCTCGTCGTTTATTCTGTCGCGTCTGTATTTTGCCATTTATCAAACCTCTCACATATTTTATCTTAATTATTATACCACATTTCTTTTTATTACGCAAGAATTTAAGCAAAAAAAGAGCTGTCTCAACCATAAAATCGAGACAACCCTTTTCAAAAACAAATTTTATTACTGTGCCGCGTCAACGATAGCCGCAAACTTCTTTGCAACCAAGGAAGCACCGCCGATAAGACCGCCGTCAACATTTTCCTTGGAAAGAAGCTCTGCTGCGTTTCCGTCATTCATAGAACCGCCGTACTGAACCGTAACGGTCTCTGCTACGTCAGCGCCGTAAACCTCGGCGATAGCCGCGCGAACGTATCCGTTGCCCTCGTCAGCCTGATCCGCAGTTGCGGTTACACCCGTACCGATAGCCCAAACAGGCTCGTATGCTACGATAACATTCTTAAGCTGCTCTGCGCTTACGTTGGTAAGAGCCATCTTTGTCTGGAACTTAAGAAGAGTTTCGGTGTAGCCAAGCTCTCTCTGCTCAAGTGTTTCGCCTACGCAAACTATAGCCTTAAGACCTGCGTTAAGAGCCGCGAGCGTACGAAGGTTTACGGTCTGATCGGTCTCGCCAAAGTACTGACGTCTTTCACTGTGGCCGATAACAACATACTCAACACCTGCCTCGCAAAGCATTTCAGCCGAAATTTCACCTGTAAATGCGCCTGAAGCCTTAAAGTGTACGTTTTCTGCACCGATCTTTATGTTAGAGCCCTTTGCAGCCTCAACTGCTGCGGGAATATCAATTGCGGGAACGCAAAGAACAACGTCACAAGCGTCCTTGCCTGCAACCGCTGCCTTCATCTCCTCAATAAGAGCAGCCGCGCTCTTGGGAGTCATATTCATTTTCCAGTTACCTGCGATAACCGTTCTTCTTTTTGCGGGATTCATTTTCTTTTTTCCGTCCTTTTTTATTTATTTAAACGCTAATTCTGCGCCGTCAAAATATATGGCGGCGCAGTATTTTAATTATTACTTATCAAGCAAGCAGGATATACCGGGAAGGTCCTTGCCCTCGAGGAACTCAAGCGATGCTCCGCCGCCTGTGGAGATATGAGTCATCTTATCTGCAAAGCCAAGCTTTTCAACTGCTGCGGCAGAATCTCCGCCGCCGATTATAGAAATAGCTCCGCTCTCCGCAACTGCTGCGGCTACTGCCTCAGTACCTGCAGCAAAGTTCTTCCACTCGGAAACGCCCATCGGTCCGTTCCATACAACAGTGCCTGCGCCCTTGATTGCGTTTGCAAAGTTAGCGCGAGTCTTAGGACCGATATCAAGTCCCATCCAGCCTGCAGGGATCTTATCGGAATCAACCACCTTATTTTCAGCATTCTCATCATACTCGGTAGCAACTACGTTATCAACGGGAAGCATAAAGCTTACGCCCTTAGCCTGTGCCTTTGCAACCATCTCGTTTGCAAGGTCAAGCTTATCATCCTCGCAAAGCGAAGTACCGATATCATATCCCTGAGCCTTAAAGAAGGTATAAGCCATACCTCCGCCGATAATAAGAGTATCAACCTTCTCGATGAGATTGTTGATAACGCCTATCTTATCGGAAACCTTTGCTCCTCCGAGAATTGCAACGAAGGGACGCGCGGGATCTGCCAAAGCCTTCCCCATAACGCCGATCTCTTTCTGAATAAGATATCCGCAAACTGCAGGAAGATAATCTGCAACACCCGCGGTAGAAGCGTGCGCTCTGTGAGCAGAGCCGAACGCATCGTTTACGTAAACCTCTGCAAAGGAAGCAAGCTCCTTAGCGAAATCTGCGCCGTTCTTTGTTTCTCTTGCGTCAAAACGAACGTTTTCTATGAGAAGAGCCTCGCCCTCCTTGAGAGCTGCAGCCTTAGCCTTTGCGTCCTCACCGATAATATCCTCGGCAAAAGCTACCTTGCCGCCGAGAAGCTCGTTAAGTCTGTCAGCAACAGGCTTTAACGTGAACTTTTTCTTATCGTCGAGAGCCTTAGCCAAAAGATCGGCCTTTGCGGCAGCCTGCTCCTCTGCGGGAAGAGCCTCAACCTTCTGCTTTTCCTTCTTGGTAAGAGAAAAGCCCTCTGTAAATATTGCATGGGGCTTGCCCATATGAGAGCAAAGAATTACCTTTGCGCCCTTGGAAAGGAGATACTTGATAGTAGGAAGCGCCTCAACGATTCTCTTATCGGATGTAATAACTCCATCCTTAAGCGGTACGTTAAAGTCGCAGCGGACCAGAACTCGCTTGCCCGCAACGTCGATATCTTCAACAGATTTCTTGTTATAAGTCATTTTCATTGCCACCTTTCAGTTTTTTGTTATTTTTTGTTATTTTATTAACCAACTTATAATATACCACAAAAATCCCCGAATATCAAGTATAATTTACAAATTTTTATTCTTTTTTCGCATTTTTTGCTTCATCTCATTTCATTTCTCAAAAATTCAACTATTTTCTTTTCTTCCCTTGATACCTTGACCTGCGACAGTCCAAGAATATCGGCTACCTGCTGTTGAGTTTTATTTCTGAAAAACCGCAAAACGAGTATCTTTTGCCATAGCTCGTTCATTTTATCGATCGCCTCTCTCAGAGCCATTCTTTCAAAGAATTTTTTGTTATATTCAAGACTGTCCTTGTCGGCAATAGTATCCTCAAGAACCGTGCCGTCCTCATCACCGTAAACGAAATCGGAAAGCGACATCGGAGCAGACATAGCATCAAGCGCAACAGCCGCCTCCTCGACGCTGACTCCTACCGCCTCGGCGATCATCGAAATATGAACGCCATCTCCGTATTGCATTACAAGCTCGTTTTTTGCTCTCGCAAGCTGAACACCGAGTGATTTATAATACCTTCCAACCTTTATCATGCCCTCATCGCGAAGCGCTCTGCGTATCTCTCCGAATATCATGGGAACGGCGTAGGTCGAAAAAAGAGTACCCCGTCCTACATCAAAGCTTCTGATAGCCTTTATAAGCCCTATCGTACCTATTTGTATCAGATCCTCAATCTCCACCCCTCTATCTCGAAAGCGTATGGCAACGCTTCTCACAAGACCTCGGTTAAGGATAACAAGCTCCTCTGTAGCTCGCATGGAAAGCTCCTCATCCTCCCCTTGCGCTATTCTGACGAGATCTATATTTTTAGAATAACCTCTCCCGTTTTTGAACTCTTGCTCTATTCCCGATTCTTCAACAGCTTGTACAGCGTTACCGTAGTTCCCTTTTTGCATTGCGAATTCACCCTCACTCTATCACAAAAGCTTTCCATTACGGTAAAGCCCATTCCGCTTCGCTCATTTTCGGCATCGGTCGTATACAGGGGCTGCCGCGCAAGTCTTACGTTCTCTATTCCTCTGCCTCTGTCACGTATCTCAACTCTTACCGTTCTGCCCTCGCAAAGCTTCACCGTTATGTAGATTATCCCCACGGAATCCTTGTACGCGTGTACTATACAATTGGTTACCGCCTCGCTTACGGCGCATTTTATATCCGCCACCTCACAGGCAGAGGGATCGAGCTGAGCGCAAAACGCAGCTACTACCGATCTTGCCACAGACTCATTCACCGAAAGAGACGGAAGCTTTATACGCATTTCATTTATAACCGCTCCGGAAAATCTGTTTTTTTCTTTTTCAAGATTAGTTCTCATTGTTTTTTTCTCCCTTCTCAAGCTCTATTATCCTTTCAAGTCCCGCAAGCTTGAATATTCTCTCGACCCGATCGCTCGGATCTCTTACCGCGAGCGTGCCGCCTATATTCTGCATCTTCGCATATCGGCCCATAATAAGACCTATACCCGAGCTATCCATAAAATCTATCTCCGAAAGAACAAAGACCGTCCGCTTAGGACGAAGCTCGGATATACTTGCGTCTATTTCGCTTCTTACCCATGCCGCAGTGTAATGGTCGATCTCTCCCCTTAAAATAACGGTAAGCTCTTCACGATTTCCGTCAAGCTCTAATGTACAATTTTTCTTAAGCATTTTTTATCCTCCTTTTTGTTTCCGCCGTTAAATTTTAACATATACTTTACGTAAAAATTGTCGTATTAGGGTGCAACAAAAATTTTTTATAAAATTTGAAGCTTTTATTTTGTTTTTAAAAAAAGCACCTCAAAAAGATAAAAAATGTATTTTTTTAAAAATTTTATATATTTTTTTTGCTTTTTCTCTTGCAATTCTGAAATTATGTGCTACAATGTATGTACAGTAAAATTTATGGAGGTAATTAATTATGGCATACAAGATTACAGACGCTTGCATCGCTTGCGGCGCTTGTGCAGATGCTTGCCCCGTAAGCGCTATTACCGAGGGCGACGGCAAGTACGAGATAAACGCAGACGAGTGCATCGAGTGCGGCGCTTGCGCAGAGGCTTGTCCTGTTGAGGCTCCCACTGCCGACTGATTTACGGACAACGCATTTTGACAAGGTTGCTGCCGAACACGGCAGCAACCTTTCATTTTTTATTTAAGGAGATTTTTATGGAGAGCATTAAGCTCCTTTCAAATGAAAGACTTGACGAGGTAAATGAAAACCTTAAGCTTATTCAAAAGACCGACGGATTGACCTTTGGCACAGATGCCTTTCTTCTTGCGTCTTTTATAAAAAGCGCGCCAAGCAAAAAAGGTATAGAGCTTGGCTCGGGTACGGGAATAATATCACTTTTACTTGCTGAGCGGAAAAAGCTCTCAAAAATCATTGCAGTAGAGATCCAGGAGGAATTTGCCGCGCTTACACAAAGGAACGCAAGCCTTAATAAGCTTGACAGCGTAATATCGGTATTGAACACAGACGTTGCAAAGCTTTCCTGTGACGACATAAACGGCGAAGCCGACGTTATATTCTGCAACCCCCCGTATATGAAAGCAGATTCGGGAAAAAGAAATCTCTCTACATCCAAATATATCGCGCGTCACGAGGTCTGCGGAGATATCAATAGCTTTTGCAAGGCAGGCTTTAGGCTTTTAAAGCACGGCGGAAAATTCTACGTCGTTTGGCGTCCCGACCGTGTATGCGACCTTTTTTACGCTCTGCGCTCCAACCGACTTGAGCCGAAGATAATAACCTTCGTACACGCCGATGCGCTCACAGAGCCTTCAATAGTTCTCGTTTCGGCAACCAAGGGCGGCTCCTCGGGCGCTACCGTAACTGCGCCTCTTATACTTTATGAGGACACCGCGCACACTGCTATGAGCGAGCGCGCAAAGCGCATATACGAAACGCTATCCTTTGAATAAGAGGTGTTAACTATGGAAAACATAAAGCGAATTTTAAGCTACGTGAGGCGCGGAGTTGACGACTATCAGATGATCGATGACGGCGACAAAATTGCCGTTGGCGTTTCGGCGGGAAAGGACAGTCTCACGCTTCTCTGCGCCCTTGCCGAGCTTCGAAGATTTTATCCGAAAAAATTTGAGCTTTCAGCAATAACCGTAGATATGGGCTTTGAAGGAAGTGATTTTTCCTCTATCAAAAAGCTTTGCGCGGAGCTTGACGTTCCCTATCACATAATACCAACACAAATCTCAACCGTTATATTCGACGTAAGAAAGGAAAAAAATCCTTGCTCACTCTGCGCAAAAATGCGTCGCGGAGCGCTGTACGGAGCAGCCCGTGAGCTTGGTTTTAACAAGGTTGCGCTCGGACACCATTTCGATGACGTAGTTGAAACCTTTATGCTGAATCTTTTTTTCGAGGGGCGGCTCGGTTGCTTTCAGCCTGTGACCTATCTTTCCAACACCGAAATAACCCTGATACGCCCCATGCTCTATATGCCCGAAAAGGACATAAGATATTTCGCCTCCAAAGCGAACCTCCCTGTTGTAAAATCACCCTGCCCCGCGGATGGCAACACCGAGCGTGAGGAAATGAAAAAGCTTCTTGCCACACTCGAAAAGGAGAACAAGGGGCTTCGCTACAGAATTTTCGGCGCGATACAGCGAGGAGGCATAGACGGTTTTAAGGAAATAAGCAAAATGCAGGGCCTGAAAGCCTATGCGGATGACTGCGAGGAAAATTGAAGTTTTTAGCCCTTCTTTTACTTTTTCTATTGACAAAAGATATGCTCTATGCTATAATTTATTTGTAAAATTTTATGCGGAGGTCTTTAAAATGAGCAGAATTAAGACGATCGAAACTAAAGATATTGCAAAAACCGTACAGAACGGCGGCTGCGGTGAGTGCCAAACCTCTTGCCAGTCCGCTTGCAAGACGTCTTGCGGCGTTGCAAACCAGAAATGCGAGAATTCAGATAACAAGTAATTTCTGAAAATAGAAACGCTGTCTTAAAAAGGCAGCGTTTTAACTTTGCGTTTAATTTTTTATTTTGAGGTATATAAATATGGTACATCAGTACAAGCTTAACGGCTACAATATAGTTCTCGACACTGCAAGCGGCTCTGTCCACGCAGTTGACGAGGTCGCTTACGATATAATCGAAATGTACAAAACAAGCTCCCCCGAGCAGATAGTTTCGGCTATGCTTGAAAAATACGCCGACGATGCAAGCGTTACCAAGGATGAGATCCTCGCTTGTATAGACGACGTACGCTCACTTGAGGATGCGGGAAAGCTTTATTCAAAGGATGAATACGAAGCGCTTGCCTGCAATTATAAAAACAACAGCAAGGTAATAAAGGCGCTTTGCTTACACGTAGCGCACACCTGCAATCTTAACTGCTCCTATTGCTTTGCAAGCCAAGGAAAATATCAAGGCGACCGCGCGGTCATGAGCTTTGAGGTAGGAAAACGCGCCTTTGATTTTCTTATTGAAAATTCGGGAACTCGCAGAAATCTTGAGGTGGACTTCTTCGGCGGCGAGCCTCTTATGAACTGGGACGTGGTAAAGCAGCTTGTTGCCTATGCGCGCAGTATAGAAAAGGAACACAATAAAAATTTCAGATTTACCCTTACGACCAACGGTCTGCTTATAGATGACGAGGTTATAGATTTTCTCAACAAGGAAATGAGCAACGTCGTACTCAGCCTTGACGGCAGACGTGAGGTTCATGACCTTTTCCGCAAGGATTACGCAGGTAACGGAAGCTACGAAAGGATAGTTCCCAAATTCAGACGGCTCGTTGAAGCCCGCGGCGGAAAGGATTATTACGTTCGCGGAACCTTTACTCACAACAACGTCGATTTTACCAACGACATATTGCATATGGCAGACCTCGGATTTACCGAGCTGAGTATGGAGCCCGTAGTTTGCGCGCCAACCGACCCTTGCGCTCTTACAAAAGAAGATATGCCAAAAATATTCGAGCAATACGAAATTCTTGCAAAGGAAATGATCAAGCGCAAAAAGGAAGGCCGCCCCTTTACCTTCTATCACTATATGCTTGACCTCAAGAACGGTCCCTGTATCTACAAGCGAATAACGGGCTGCGGTTCGGGTACCGAATATATGGCTGTAACTCCTTGGGGTGAGCTTTTCCCCTGTCATCAGTTTGTGGGAGACCCAAAATACAGTCTTGGAAATATCTATGACGGCATTACAAACACCGCAATTCAGGATGAATTCCGTTCGTGTAACGCTTACGCGCGTCCCGAATGCGCAGACTGCTGGGCAAGGCTTTACTGCTCGGGCGGATGCGCCGCGAATGCATATCACGCAACAGGCAGTATAAACGGTGTCTATGAGTACGGATGCGAGCTTTTCAAAAAGCGCATTGAATGTGCCGTTATGCTGCAGGTAGCAGAAGCAGATGAGTAAAATAACAACACCTATCGCCGACTTTGTAAAGCACTATGCAGCCGATAATATATCCCGTTTACATATGCCCGCACACAAGGGCAATTCGCTTTTAGGCTGCGAAGCATTTGATATAACCGAAATAAACGGAGCCGATGTGCTGTACTCGGCAAACGGAATAATTGATGAAAGTGAGAGGAACGCGGCAAAGCTATTCGGCACTGCGCACACCTTTTACTCTACCGAGGGCTCAACTCTCGCAATAAAGGCTATGCTTGCTCTGGTCAAGCGCAATTCAAAAAAGAAGTCAAAAATCCTTGCCGCGCGCAATATACACAAGGCGTTTATTTACGCCTGCGCGCTGCTTGATTTTGAGGTAGACTGGATATATCCCGACAAGCCTCTGCATCTTTGCGATTGCAGTCTTAATCCCTCCGAGCTTAAACGCAAGCTCTCCTCAATGAGCGAGCTTCCCTGCGCCCTTTACGTCACCTCTCCGACATATCTCGGCGAAATTCTTGATATAAAGGGGCTTTCCGAGGTCTGCAAGGAGTTCGGCATATATCTGCTCGTAGATAACGCACACGGCGCGTATTTGGCCTTTGAGCGACCCTCACGGCATCCAATCGCTCTCGGGGCAGATATGTGTTGCGATTCGGCGCACAAAACGCTTCCCACGCTCACGGGCGGCGCGTATCTGCATATTTCAAAGAGCTTTACCCCCTTTGACAAGGATGACACCAGAAATATGCTTTCCCTCTTTGCCTCAACAAGTCCGTCGTATCTCACGCTTCAATCGCTTGACCTGACTAACGCGTATCTCGCTAACGGCTTTAGCGAAAAGCTTGCCGCCGTCGAAAAAAAGGTAGATGCGCTAAAAAACGAGCTTGCGGCTTTGGGCTTTGATTCTGCGGGAGATGAGAGCCTTAAAATCGTAATAACGAGAGACTCCTGCTCCTATTCGGGCATCGAGCTTGCGTCCCGCTTGAGAGAGCATAGCGTGGAGCCCGAGTACGCAGACCTTGACGCGCTCGTTCTTATGATATCCACAGAAACCGCGGATGTCGATTTTGAAAGGATAAAATCAACCTTTGCAAGCATCCCTGCGCGAAACGCAAGTGTTGCCTGTCCTCCGCGAATTCTTCCCTGCAAGCAAGCGCTTTCACTGCGGGAAGCGATCTTTTCGCAAAGCGAAAGGATCAACGTAAA
The DNA here is from genome assembly GCA_017411785.1 of Clostridia bacterium. Taxonomy (GTDB): domain Bacteria; phylum Bacillota; class Clostridia; order Oscillospirales; family CAG-272; genus HGM12713. The sequence goes on along the minus strand of JAFQPL010000010.1, from coordinate 9,972 downwards.
AAAAGCCGTGGGGCGCATATGCGCCGCTCCGAGCGTGTCCTGCCCGCCTGCGATTCCACCGATAGTAAGCGGAGAGCTGATTACCGCAGAGGCGGCAGAGCTTCTTCTTTATTACGGAATAGAGGAAATTGACGTAATTAAGCTTTAAACATTCACCCCGCGAAAAACAAATCCGTTAAAAGCAAGCTTGTCGATTCGTGGAATTTTCTTATTATAAAAAGCAGGCTGTCTCAACTCACGTTTGAGACAGCCTGCTTTTTATACACCGTTTATTAAATTTAAGCCTGCGGCTTTATGGCTTTTAAAATTTCATCGTTCGACATCGGAAGATTTCCTTTATTTTCGGCGTTTTCATCACCAACCCATTCTCCGGTCTTGACAATATTTACCTCTTTAATAGCCGAGCAATCGGCAAAGGCTGACGCGCCAATCGATATCACCGTGTCGTAAATTTCCACGCTCTCCAATGCGGAGCAGGAATAAAAGGCGTAATCGCCTATGTGGGTAAGATCCATCGGCAGAGATAGCGTTGTAATACCCTTGCAGGCATAAAACGCTCCGTCTGCAATGACTCTCGCCTGCGGAAGCACATAATACTGTCCCTCTACGCTTTTCTTAACATCTATCAAGCAATCTCCTATGAGGAGAACCTCCTTTGACCAGTTCTTTGCGTCATTGTAATACTCGGTATTATAAAAGGCCGAATTACCTATTTTCGTTACCGTATCGGGAAGCGTTATGCTCATAAGCTTCTCGCAGGAATAAAACGCCGAACCGCCAATATCCTTTAAGCCCTCAGGCAAGGATATTCTCGTAAGAGAGGTACAATTTGAAAAAGCCCAAGCGCCTATTCGCTCAATACCTTCGCTGAAGGTTACATTAGCAAGCGCGCTACAACCGCGGAATGCTCCCTCACCTATATTCGTAAGACTTGCGGGAAAAATTATATTAGCAAGACTCGTACATCCCGAAAATGCATCGGGACCTATGCTTTTTATACCTCCGCCCAACGATACGCCTATCAACGAGGTGAAATCCGTAAAGGCAGACGGCGCAATAGCCGTTACGGGCAAATCATTATATCCGTCTATAACTATATTAACAGCCGAGCAGGTTCCCTTACCCGTAAGCACATATTCCCTTCCGTCAGCAGTCGGTTCAAAGGCGAGCCCCGCCGTGCTTTCCGCCTTGGGAACGTGAGGTTGAGGCTCATCATCCTTATTGTCATATACAACATTTTCCCCAAGCTCAGTAAGCTCATCATCGAGTGTATTTTCGCCTTCCGCGTTTTGTTTATAAGCATCAGTATCGGCAGATTTCTTCTTTCCGCAGGCAAGAAGCGCGCCAAGAACAAATAAAAGCGACAAAATAAGTGCTAAAAATCTCTTCATTTTATCCTCCGTCAGACAGATTTCTGAAAGCATTACACAGCATAAATATTATATCATTCTGCGCAAATTTTGTAAATACCTTAAATAAAAAAGAGCCAACGGCTCTTTTTTATTTGTTTTAAGACTTAAAATTAAAACAGACCTGCGAAGAAATCGTCACTTGCGGGAGCGGCTTCCTTCTTTTCTTCTTTCTTATCGTCGTTAGAGTTAAAGCCTGCCGCGATAATAGTAATTCTCATCTCATCCTCAAGTGAAGGATCAAATGCAACGCCGAAGATAATATTTGCATCCTCGTTGCACTCGTTTCTTATTGCGTTTGCGGCAAAATCAACGTCCTCAAGTCCTACCTCTGCGGATGCGGCGATACTGATAATAACGCCCTTTGCGCCCTTGATAGAGGTCTCTATGAGAGGACTGGAGATCGCCATATTGGAAGCGATCTGCGCCTTATCCTTACCGCTTGCCTTACCCATTCCCATATAAGCAACGCCTGAATGCTCAAGGATCGAGGTTACGTCAGCAAAGTCGATATTGATAAATCCAAGGTTATTGATAAGATCGGATATAGACTGAACACCTCTGCGAAGAACGTCGTCTGCCTCTGAGAATGCCGTTGCAAGAGAAATTCTTGAATCTGCAACAAGCTTGAGTCTCTCATTAGGAATAACTACCAAGGAATCAACGTACTCACCAAGCTCTGCTATACCTACCTCTGCCTGAAGCATTCTCTTTTTACCCTCAAATGCAAAAGGAGTGGTCACAACCGCAACCGTAAGTATATCAAGCTCCTTTGCAGCCTTTGCAACAAAGGGAGTAGCACCCGTTCCTGTTCCGCCGCCCATTCCCGCGGTTATAAACACCATATCGGCGCCTGTAAGAAGCTTCTTTATCTCAGCGTAAGCCTCATCGGCAGCTCTCTTTCCTATCTCGGGATTTGAGCCTGCGCCAAATCCGTTAGTAATCTTTTCTCCAATTGCCAGCTGAGTAGTTGCAAGAGACTTTTTAAGAGCCTGCTTATCGGTATTTATTGCGATAAACTCAACGCCCTTTACATCGGAAGCTATCATACGGTTGACCGCATTATTTCCGCCGCCGCCGACTCCTACGACCTTTATTTTTACGCCATATTCATTTTCGTAACTCATTTTTTGAAGCTCCTTTACCGTAATTTTTCTATTACTTATATAATAATATATTTTTTGATTTTTTGCAATAGTTTTACTAAAAATTCTCCCCTTTTTTACAAAAAAAATAAATATAGCGGTCTGCACGCAGAAACCGCTATATTTATTAACTGTTCAATTAAAACAATCCGTCAAGAAAATCCTCGGGGCTTGCAGCCTTTTTAGCGTCATCCTTCGCAGACTTAGCCGAATCCTTGTCTCCGTCCTTTGTAAAGCCGGTCGCAACTACTGTTATTCTCATCTCATCGGAGAGATTTTCATCAAAACCGACACCGAAGATTATATTCGCGTCCTCGTTACACTCCGCTCTTACCATTCCCGCTGCTATATCAACGTCCTCAAGTCCAATATCGGGAGATGCGGAAATGCTGATTATAACACCCATAGCTCCGTTTATAGAGGTCTCAAGCAACGGACTCGAGATTGCCGCCTTGGCAGCCATCTCTGCTTTGTCCTTACCTGTACCGCTTCCGATACCCATATGCGCAAGTCCTGAATTATTCATTACCGAGGTAACGTCTGCAAAGTCAAGATTAATAAACGCAGACACATTAATAAGCTCGGATATAGACTGAACACCCTTGCGGAGAATTCCGTCTGCCTCGGAGAAAGCATTAAAGAGGGTTATTCTGTTTTCGGAAATATATTTAAGACGCTCGTTGGGAATAACGACCAAGGAATCAACGTACTTTGCAAACTCCTCGATACCCTGCTCCGCCTGAGCCATTCTTCTCTTACCTTCAAACTCAAAGGGCTTGGTTACTATACCCACGGTAAGTATATCCATATCATGCGCAACCTTTGCTACAACAGGAGCCGCGCCCGTTCCGGTTCCGCCTCCCATTCCCGCAGTTACAAATACCATATCCGCACCGCTGAGAGCTGCCTTTATCTCGTCTATAGACTCCTCTGCCGAGAGCGCTCCGATTTCAGGCTTAGCGCCCGCGCCAAAGCCCTTGGTTATCTTCTCGCCTATAACGACCTTACGGCCGGCAAGTGAGCTTTTAAGAGCTTGACGGTCCGTGTTTACCGCAATAAATTCTACGCCCTTTACGCCGTCGCTGACCATACGGTTTACCGCGTTGTTTCCGCCTCCGCCTACACCGACGACCTTTATGCAAACTCCGCTTTCGCAGTTATCGTAATACTCAAAACCCATTTCAAACTTCCTCCTGAAAAATATACGTGTAAGATAATAATACTATATATTATAATAATATAAAAAACGTTTTTTTGCAATAGGTTTTTGAAAATTTTACGATATTTTAACAAAATATTTTACAAAAACAACAGTTAAGTTAATCTTCCCCTTCAAAAAGGTCTTCCTTCGGCTTTTCGGGAGTCTTTGTGCCGTCCTCGTCCTCGTCCTTTTGAGAATACTCCTTTTTCAAAACGAAGTTATCGTCCCCCCAGGTTATGCGTCCTCCCGAGGCTCCGTCCGTCTCCGCTTTTTCCAATACTGCCGCAAGGAACTTCATTTTCATATCAAAGCTCACCATATCTCCAAAGTAGACCTCATAGCTGTTATCTATCTCCAGCTTTATTTCAAATCTGTTTGAGATATCAAGCCCCGTGAGCCTTTTCTTTATATCGTGAGTTCTGAAGGCATCAACTATCTTCAAGCTTTCCTTTATGAGCTGCTCATCGTCACTCGCGAATTCGGGAAGCTCTCCGACTACCACAGACTCGATTTCGGGAAGTACAAGCTTTGTTAGACCTCTGTCAATAAAATCCTGCTCAAGATAAGTCTCAAGCAACACCTTGAGGTCAAAATCAAGTCCGTAAAAATCATTTCCTATCTGCATATACCATCCGGGCTCCTGCTCTTCAACGGCAAAGCATACCGTATTAGGAAATTTCTTTTCTATTTTCACGGTCTTAAGATACGGACATTCTCTTACCATCCTTGCCACTGCCGCCTTTTCGTCTATCTTGTATAAGCGGTCGCCGCTGCGAATTCCCGACGCATTTATAAGCTCGCTTATATCATAATGCGTTTCTCCCTTGTATGTAAAATTACTTACAGGCATAAATCCCAGTACAAGCTTAACAAGGCAAATAAAAGCCAGAAGGCTCATTACAACGAGAACGCTTATGCAAAACTGCTTACTTAAAAGCACTCTTCTGACTCTTTCGTTGTTTTTCTTGCTCCCGGCTTTTTTCATCGTCTTTTCTCCGTTAAATTACAGATTTATTTTACTATTTTCTTATAACTGTCAAGCAACGTCCTTATATTTTGCAATATCTTCTTTTCAACATCCTCGTCCGCAAAATCCTTTATCCTCGCGGACATTTCCATGCGAAAATCAACGTCATTATAAAATCGTTCAAGAAGCTCACTTACTTTAGCCCCGTTCTTTAGTTCGGATTCCTCTACCATAATAGCCGCACCGCCGTCAGCAAGCGACTTTGCGTTTTTATATTGGTGTCCGTCGGTAACGTTGACCGAAGGAATAATAACGGCCGCCTTACCCATTCTTGCCACCTCTGTGAGAGTCATCGCTCCCGCTCTGCATATAACAACGTCTGCCGCCGCCATATAAACAAGCAACTCGTTTGTAAAGCTTATAAGTACATTTTTATTATTCTCAAGAAGCTTATTATCCTCAAGCTTACGCTTTGCGTCCTCGTAATAATTTTTTCCGCCCACGTGATAAGCAATCACATTTTCATGCGCGAGTGCAAAATTCTTCATATATTCGACAGCAACATCGTTAAGGCATTCAGCCCCAAGACTTCCGCCAAAAGAAAGCACAACAAATTTTTCAGCGTCTATACCAAGCTTTTCGCGCGCTGACGCTCTTGTGAGCGACAAGCCTTGGCTTCGTACAGGATTTCCTACCTTTACAACATTAGCCGTAGGATCAAGGTTATCCTTTGTGCTGTCAAAATTAGTCATTATAACATCAACGTCATTTTGAAGTCTTCTTACTGCCATTCCCGGCATTGAGTTAGATTCATGAAGCATAGTGGGAATTCTCGCCTCGACCGCGGCTTTCAGCGCAGGCCAGCAGGCGTATCCGCCCGTTCCGATCACTATATCGGGCTTAAACTCCTTTATAACCTTTTTCGCCGAAAATTGAGCGGTAAATGCTCGGGCATATGCCTTTAGCTTTCCAAGCCCCTTCTTTCCGTTTACACCCTCTATTTTTATCTTATAAAGCTTATATCCCGCCTGCGGAACTATTGAATTTTCAATGCCGTAAGGCGTACCGACAAAGGCAATCTCGGAATCGGGATAATTTGCTTTTATTATATCCGCTATAGCGAGCGCGGGATTTACGTGTCCTCCCGATGCTCCTCCGCTAAACAAAACTCTCATTAAATCCACCTATAAGTATTATTATTTTTTCTGGGTTGAAAATCGCGATATAGAAAGAATTATGCCTATTTCAAATATCTGCAGCATAAGCGCAGAGCCTCCCGCCGAAAAGAACGGAAGCGAAATTCCCGTATTAGGCATCATATTAGTTACAACGGCAATATTCATTGCCACCTGAAGCGCAATTTTAAAGGTAAGACCCCATACTACAAGCGCCGAGAATTTATCGGGAGCGTTTTGTCCTATCTTTATTCCTCTCCAAATGAGAAGCGCAAAAAGGAAGACTAATCCAAATGCTCCGACAAAGCCAAGCTCCTCGCAGATTATAGTAAAAATAAAATCGTTCTGCGGCTCGGGAACGTAGCCATATTTTTGACGGCTCGCGCCGAGGCCCAGACCGAAAAATCCGCCGGAACCGATAGCATTAAGTCCCTGAAGCGTCTGCCACGCATCGCCGAGCTCTTCCATTTCATCGATATGTAACCATATATCCAATCTCGCCTGAGCATAGCTCGAGAAGACCGTTACAAGAATTATAAGAGCAACTCCTATAAAACCGAGGAGCATAAATATCCAGCGAAGCCGTGTTCCGCCCATAAACATAACCGCGAGTCCGATAATTCCAACTATCATTACTCCCGAGATATGAGGCTGACCTATTATAAGTGCGCAAAGAACGCCTATAAAGATCATCGGTATAAGGAATCCGTGCTTGAAATGCCCGCCGAATTTTTGAAGAGAATTCACCTGCTTTTCATGCTTCTCGAGATATAGCGCAAGGATCATTACTATGGCAAGCTTTGCGATCTCAGAGGGCTGAATCGTTATCGGTCCTATTGCTATCCATCTTTCCGCGCCTCCTCCAACGTGTCCCACAAGCAATACCGCTATAAGCAGTATCACCGCAACACCGTAGGCAACTATACTGAAGGCTCTCCAAAACCAAGGGCGCGCAAATATTACAAAAGGTACAGTCGCTATTATAGCAATCAGGCTGAACAAAACGTTTCTCACAAGATAGTGCGTTGATGAATCATAACTTTCCGTTGCATCTACCACGCCCGCGCTATAGCACATTACTATTCCAAAGCAAAGCAATATCATCGCCCAAAGCAAGAACCACATATCTATGCTTCCCTTTTTAAGAGGCTTTGTTATATCAGGCTTTGTCTCGCTTATCTTTTCATAGTAGATAGCGTCCTTGTATTCCCGCCTTTCCTCGTTGCGAGCCGAGAGAGACTTTATTTTAACCTTTGACTCTTTTTTCTTTTTTTCAGCTTTACCGATCTCCTCGGACTTTTCAAAATCGTCTTCGGGCATAGCTTGATTTTCTTTTTCGTTATCCAAAATCAACACCTCCCAAAAACGTTAATTTAAAATCAAAATTATTTCGGCTTAAAAGTAAAGACCTACCCAAGCAAGCGCGCAGAGCAAAAATGTTATTACCGAAAACACCGAAACGACCTTTACCTCTGACCAACCGCACGCCTCAAAGTGATGATGCGCGGGCGCACACTTAAAGAGCCTGAAGCCCTCTTTTTTTCTTGTTATTTTTTTTGTGACCTTAAATACCGCGACCTGAAGCATTACGCTGAGCGCTTCAAAGATAAAGACGCCTCCCGCAACTACTATTATCATAGGCTCGTCAATAATAAACGCCGAGCCAACGACCATTCCTCCAAGGAAGAGCGATCCCGTATCACCCATAAAAACCTTTGCGGGGTGATGATTATAGATAAGGAAAGCTGTCATAGCTCCGATAAGAGCGGACGCTACAAAGGAAAACGATGCCTTTACGCCCTCGCTTTCCATAATAGGAGTTTTTACGGTAAAAAGAACTACCGCAAAGAAAAGTCCTACGGTAAGAGTAACACTCGATGCAAGTCCGTCAAGCCCGTCGGTAAGGTTTACACTGTTTACCACGCCGACTATCAGTATGACCGCAAAAATATAGTAGACTACTCCAAGCTCCACGGTCTTATCTATAAACGGTATATGCAACGCGGTATCTATTCCGCCAAACCTTACAAGCAACACAACGTAAGCTATCGCGGCTACCACCTGAAGTGCGAATTTTTGCCACGCCTTAAGCCCCTCGTTTTGCTTTTTTAAAAGCTTTCTGTAATCGTCGAAGAAGCCTATCGCGCCGTTAAATACGGCGAGTGCAAGGGTAAGACCCAAGGGGATAAATCTGTTTTGCTCTCCCCTCACCGCATAATATATAACCATTCCCAAGGCCGCGAGAAGAATAGCAAAAATAAAGGCTATGCCCCCCATTGTAGGCGTTCCCGCCTTGGAAAAATGACTCTTCGGGCCCTCCGCTCTTATCGGCTGTCCCGCTTTTTTTGCTATCAGTATCGGAATGATAAAATGTGAAAGTATCGCCGTTAACACGAACGACGATACTCCCACTATTAAAAATTCTGTCAAGGTTCTATTCATTACTTACCCTTCTTTTGCAAAAATCAATGGCGAAGTCTTGCTTCGTTCTCCTTGAGATATTCTATAACATTCTCAGCCTTCGCCGCGCGGCTTGCCTTTACAAGAAGCGTGTCGCCCGCGCGAAGCGTTTTAAGAAGCATCTCTCCGCTTATATCGGGACGCTTCACGTCAAGATTTCTGAAAATATCCTCATTGCTCATTCCGCCGAGAACGGCACCTCTCGCTATCATATCGGCAAGCTTACCGTATGTATAAAGAGCCGCTCCGCCCTTTCGTGCGAATTCAATGCCTACGCTCTCGTGTGCCGCATCCGAGCATACTCCAAGCTCATACATATCGCCAAGAAGAGCGGTCATCCTACCGCCTTGCTTACGCGCCGCCACAGAACGAAGAACGTCTATAGACGCCTTCATCGATTCAGGGCTCGCGTTATAGCAATCCTGGATTACCGTAATATCTCCAACATTAAATATCGTCTGGCGCATACCTATAGATCTGAAATTATTAAGACCTCTCGCTATGACCTCATCGGAAAGCTGCATATTTATTCCGACAGCGTAAGCGAAAAGCGCGGCATAAACGTAATGCTCGCCAATTATCGGTATAGAAACGTTCTTTATTGTTTTACCGTCATAGCAAACGTCAAAATAAGTTTTATCAATACCGATATGTACATTCTCCGCTCTGACATCGCAGTCCGCGGAAAATCCTATATATTTATAAGTTTTTCCGTCAAGCTCCTCACGATTGCGCAAAAGCTTTTCGTCACCGTTCAGAAGCAATATTCCGTCGCTCTTAAGTCCCTTGACTATCTCAAGCTTAGCTCTGCATATATTCTCGCGGCTGCCGAGATACTCCATATGCGACGAGCCGATATTAGTTATTATAGCTATATCAGGCTCTGCAATTCTGGAAAGATATTCTATCTCTCCGAGATTGCTCATTCCCATCTCGAGAACCGATACCTGAGTATCATTTTTCATCGCAAGAAGAGAAAGAGGCATACCGAGCGTACTGTTATAATTTCCCTCGGTCTTATGTAAACGAAGATTTTCGGAAAGCACTGCCGCAACGAATTCCTTGGTAGTAGTCTTTCCAACGCTTCCCGTTATGGCAACCTTTTTGTTATTTATTCTGCGGTCATACGCCTTTGCAAGCTCACCTACCGCCTGAAGCGTATCATCAACAACCAAAGCCGCGTATCTTTTATCGGTAAGAGCATCGGGAATACGCTCGCAAAGTATACATTCACTTCCGTGAGAAAGCGCTGCGCCTATATAATCATGTCCGTCAACTCGTTCACCGTCAAGTGCCACGAAAAGCGAGCCCTTTTCGGTCTCACGCGAATCGGTGCATACCGTATTGAACGGAATATCTCTGTTATTCTGTCCGCCCGCAAGACAAAGCATTCCGCCGCACATCTTTGCAAGCTCTGACATTGTTAAAGCATCACAACCTACGTTAACCTTCATTTTTCTTCCCTTTCCTACCGCTGATCTCATCACGACGCCTGAGAGCATGCTTTATTATTTCACGCTCGTCAAACGGATGCCTTCCTGTACTGTCTATCTCGTAGGCTTCATGTCCCTTACCCGCGAGAAGAACCGTATCGCCCTGCCGCGCATATTGAGCT
>JAFQPL010000071.1 GCA_017411785.1 Clostridia bacterium | reverse complement strand
TTGGAAAGTTTTTGACGCTACCTTTTTTCAAAAAGGGTCGGCAGTGCCGACAGCCAAACTCGGGCCTAGTGGTATTAAATTTCAAGCCGCATACCCCGATAGCGTAATTAAAACAAAAAACGCCCGACGATTGACAACAACCGTCGAGCGTACTATTTTTGAAAACTCCCAAAAACTTTCCGCAAGAAAGTTTTTTGCGGAGCTTTTTTTCAAAAAAGCGACATAAAACCTTTATCACAAACTAACTACCACAAACTAACTACCACAAACTAACTATCACAAATGCCTTTTAGATATCTGAGAATAATGACGAGGATATTTTAAGGGAGTGGGAGATTTCTTCAAAATCTCGATAATAACTCTTTGCTCGGATGAATCCGAAGAGATAAGATCAAAGGAATGGGAGTGCAAAAGCTCGCCGCCGCAAAGTTTAATTGCATTTTGAGAGTCTTCAAGCTCGCGAAGCCCCTGAGAAGCCTTCATAGCAATAAATCTGCCGCCCACCTTAACAAAGGGCAAGCAAAGCTCGCTGAGAACCGGCATAGCGGCAACGGCGCGAGCAACGGCAACGTCAAAGCTCTCGCGATAAGCAGGCTCGCGCGCGTATTCCTCGGCGCGCGCAGCTATAGGCGTAATATTGCTTATACCAAGCGCATCCGCGGTATCGGAAAGATAATTGATGCGCTTCGCAGTTGAATCAAGCGCGGTTATCTTCAGATCAGGCCGAAAGATCGCGAGCGGCATACAAGGAAATCCCGCGCCGCAGCCAACGTCGATTACCGTAGCGCTCTCGGGTATATACGCGGAAACCGTTAAGGAATCAACGTAATGCTTGAGTATGACCGATCTTTCATCGGTTATAGCGGTAAGATTCATAGATTCGTTTACCTTAAGCATTATAGCCGTAAGTCCAAAAAGCTTTTCCGCGCCTATGTCATTATATAACTCTCCGAGCAAATTTCTTTCAAGCGCAGACTTAAGCTCGGCCTTAAATTCATTCAGCTCCATTTCTTCTCCTTCCGCATGTTTCACGTGAAACATTAGTCATCTGCTCAAAATTGAGCAAACGGTTATCTCAATCCGAGATATATAAGCAATACCGATATGTCGGCGGGATTAACGCCGCTTATGCGCGACGCCTGACCGAGCGTTATCGGCTTGAGCTTCGCAAGCTTTTGCGCCGCCTCAATGCGCAGTCCCTTTATCGAAAGATAATCTATATCGGCAGGCAACACCTTTGCCTCAAGCCGAGCATGGCGGTCGACCTCGGATATCTGCCGCTTGATGTATCCCTCGTATTTAACGCTTACCTCAACGGTAGTTACAACGCGCAAAGGAAGCGAAGGACGATCGGGGTCTATTTCGGCAAGCAGAGAATAGGTTATCTCAGGCCTGCGAAGAAGCTCCGCAAGAGAAAATCCGCTGCTTACAGGCGGTAACCCAAGCTTTTCAAGCATCGGATTTATTTTATTAGGAGACACGTGGGTGGCTTTCAAGCGTTCGGTCTCACCCTCGATAAGCCTCTGCTTTTCAAGAAAGGCTCTGTATTGCTCCTCGCTGACGAGTCCCGCGTCGTACCCCTTTTGAGTAAGACGCGCGTCGGCATTATCCTGACGCAATAAAAGCCTGTATTCCGAGCGAGAGGTCATCATTCGATAGGGCTCGTTGGTCCCTTTGGTAACAAGATCGTCGATAAGCGTGCCTATATAGCTCTCGGAGCGGGCAAGCACAAACGGCTCGCGCCCCTTTAGCTTCAAGGACGCGTTGATCCCCGCGATAAGCCCTTGAGCCGCCGCCTCTTCGTAGCCCGACGTTCCGTTAAATTGCCCCGCGCCGTAAAGCCCCGACGCCTTCTTGAATTCAAGAGTCGCGTAAAGCTCGGTAGGGTCGATGCAGTCATATTCGATAGCATATGCGTAGCGCATTATCTCGGCGTTCTCAAAGCCGTCGAGAGAGCGGAGCATAGCCCTCTGCACGTCGACGGGCAGAGAGGTCGAAAAGCCCTGAATATAGGTCTCCTCAGTGTCTGCTCCCACAGGCTCAACAAAGAGCTGATGACGCTCCTTGTCGGCAAATCGGGTAAGCTTGTCCTCAATAGACGGACAGTATCGCGGTCCTGTTCCGTGGATCTGACCCGAATACATCGCTGAACGGGTTATATTTTCTCTTATTATGCGGTGAGTTTCGGCGTTGGTGTACACAATATGGCAAGGGAATTGCTCAAGACCCTCAAAAAAGCCCTCAGGAGTGCTTTGAGAGTATGGGGTTATAACCTCCTCGCCATCCTGCCTCTCAAGCCTCTCAAGGTCTATAGAGCCCCTCCTGACGCGCGAAGGAGTTCCGGTCTTAAATCTCATAAGACGCACGCCGAGCGATCCGATCGACGCCGAAAGCCCCTTTGAAGCAAGAAAACCGTCAGGACCGCTCTCGTAATTAACGTCACCGACAAAAATTCGGCTCTCAAGATAGGTTCCCGTACAAATTATCGCCGCCTTGCAGCTCCAGACCTCTCCGAGCTTTGTAGTAACCGAACGGACAGCGCCGTCCTCGACCTCAACAGATACGATCTCCGCTTGAATAAGACGGAGATTTTCAGTAGTCTCAAGAGTATGCTTCATTATACTCTGATATTTTTTTCTGTCAGCCTGGATACGCTTTGAATGAACGGCAGCGCCCTTGCCGAGATTAAGAGTTCTCGACTGAAGCGTTACAGCATCCGCGGCGCGTCCCATCTCACCCCCGAGTGCGTCTATCTCGTAAACAAGATGACCCTTACCCGTACCCCCTATCGAGGGATTGCAGGGCATATTTGCTATAGACTCAAGCGACATGGTGAAAAGAACGGTATCGTTACCAAGCCGAGCCGCCGCGAGAGCCGCCTCGATCCCGGCATGACCCGCTCCTATTACCGCTATATCAGTGCTTTGCGTCATATTTGACATCGCATTACGCCTCGTTTTCCTTAAAATTACCCTATTATTGTAGCAGATTTTTGATATTATGTCAATAAAAATAAAATTCAGTTGAAAATTTGTCGGCAGTGGTCGGCAGTGCCGACATCCAAGCTCGGGCATAGTAGCATCGAATTTGAAGCTGAATACCCGGCATAATATAATTTTGTGCGTAATGTTACCCAAGCCTCCCTTGTGTAAAGGGAGGTGCCGAGCAAGTGCGAGGCGGAGGGATTGTAAAAAGGAAAAAATTCAAACAATACAATCCCTCAGTCAGCTTCGCTGACAGCTCCCTTTACACAAGGGAGCCTTTCGAT
>JAFQPL010000070.1 GCA_017411785.1 Clostridia bacterium | reverse complement strand
TGCGGCTTCAGTGATATTCTATTCGCCCTAAACTTGCGCAGCAAATATCACTCGGCGTAAGCCGAATATCACTGCGTAGCAATAGAACTCGCCGAAGGCGAATAGAGTTAGCGTGATACTCCGTTAAGAGTATCACGCTAAAATTGAGACGTTCTTTTTTATCTATCCTCTCGGAAATAATTAACACCGAGAGCTGCGGGAAGCCCGCTCTTTCCTCGTTTATTCCTTATAGAAACAACTACGAGAACTATAGCGGTAATTATAAACGGCAATGCCTCATACAACTGCGGCGGAACCTTTGCGAGCCATCCGAGAAAGCTCGGGAAGGCATTTGCAAGGCTTGTGGCTGAAACCTCCAAGGTATTGAAAAATCCAAAGACGAAGGTACCCGCAATCGCGAGAGCCGCGTTCCAATTTGCGAAAATAACAAGAGCAACAGCTATCCAACCGTAACCGTTTATCCAACAGCTGCTATTAAACGAGCCCGACATATTAAGTCCCATATAATATCCGCCAATACCCATTATTCCGCAGCCAATACAAATATGGATATATTTCATGCGCTTTACGTTTATAGCAACCGAATATGCGGACGCGGGATTTTCTCCTATCGAACGCAAGCGAAGTCCTGACGTCGTATACTTAAGATACCACCAAACACCTATAGCGATAGCTATTCCAAGATATACAAGAATATTATGTGTAAGCAAGCCCTTGCCTATTATCGGAATATCGGAAATAAACGGGATCTCGATATTCTGAAATCCGTTTTTAACATTTTCAGCACTGCTCATAGCAGGCCATCCCACAGCCTTGATGCTATTACCGACGAAGAAATAAACACCGAGTCCGAAGGTGGTAAGCGTAAGTCCTACTATATTTTGATTAGCGTGAAGCGAAACTGTAAGAACGGCAAATATAAGTCCGCAAAGCGCGCCCATTATAAACGCCGTAAGTATTCCCACGCCAAGACTGTTTGCGTAGCAGCCGCAGATATATCCGAATATTGCGCCGACCGCCATTATTCCTTCTACTCCAAGGTTAAGGCTTCCCGATTTTTCTACGAGAATTTCTCCGACAGTACCGTACAAAAGAGGGATGTTGAAAACCACTATATTGTGAATAAAAGATGTAATAACTCCAATTTTATCCATTGTCGGTCTCTCCCTTCTCCTCTTCGGTCTTCTCCTCTTCGGTCTTCTCCTCTTCGGTCTGCTCCACTATGATATCATCGGTATCATAGAGCAATTCATTCTCCGCGGTTTTAACCTCCGAAATAACAGCCTCTTTTTTCTCATCCTTCTTGTTTCTCACTATACTGAATCTTATAAAGAAGTCCGCCGCAAGAACCAAGAATAAAATCAAGCCCTGAAGCATATTCGCAAAGCTTGAATCGACTCTTGAGAATGTAGAAGCCGCGACCTCTGAGCCACACTGCAAAAGACTGATAAGCGACGAAACTACAAATATCATCGGAGTGCTGAGCTGAGCAAGCCAGGCAACGATTATACCCGTCCAGCCAACATCGTTTGTTATGGCAGTTGAGAGAACACCTGCTGTTCCTACCTTAAACGCCGATGCAAGTCCTATAAGCGCAGCGGAAATAAATACGGTTCTGAGAACTATCTTATTTACCTTCATTCCCGCATATTTAGCGGTTCCTGTACTGTCACCAACAACATTTATCTCATATCCGTGTTTAGTCTTCTTTAAATAGACATAAACAAGAACGCCGATCAGGACCGTTAAAATTACAGATATATTAAGCTCAAATTTTCCCATCCTTATAGCGGGAAAGGCTACCGCATCGGAAAAGCTTTCAAAAACAGGGCGCGCGGATTCGGTCTGCAAAAAGAAATTCCAATCAGCTTTTGTCTCACCTATAAAATATAAAAGGTAAAGCGCTATATAATTAAGCATAAGCGTCATAAGCGTTTCGTTTGTACCAAATTTGACCTTGAGCGCCGCCGCTATAAGCCCGTAAAGTCCTGCAAAAACCATTGCCGCAAGACACATAAGAATAATAGTTATGGGCGTTGGAAGCTTCGGACCTAAAAGCAACGCAACCGTCGTCGCAGATATTGCGCCGATTATAAACTGTCCCTCTCCGCCTATGTTCCAGAATTTCATTTTAAAGGCAAGCGAAAGCGCGATAGCCGTAAGCGTCAACGGAACAAGCTCGTTAAAATAGTTTATAAAGGTTTTATAAGCTATCTTATTTCCTACCGTTCCGAGAGTAAACATTTTTCCGTAATATTCAAAAGGATTTACGTTAATGCAGGAAAGGACTATTCCGCCAATAGCCAACGCCGAAAAAATCGCGATAAGATAAAATATAATCTTCTTCCATATGGGACAGTTGGTTCTTTTTACAATATGAAAGCCCATTACTCAACCTCCTTCGCGTCTTTCTGCTCATCCATAAGTGAATCCTTTGCTATACCGACGGGCTTATCCTCATGCTTATCGGTCAGATCAAGAGCCCCCGTCATCATAAGCCCAAGCTCCTCCTTTGAGGTTTTATGCGCGTGGACTACACCCATTACTCTTCCGTGGCAAAGCACAAGAATTTTATCGCAAAGCGCAATCATTACGTCAAGATCCTCACCTATAAACAGAACTCCGACTCCCGACTTCTTTTGCTCATTAAGAATATCGTATATCATATACGATGAATTTATATCAAGTCCTCGCACAGGATACGCCGTTATCAATACATTTGGCGCCGCCTTTATCTCTCTGCCAAGCAGGACCTTTTGCACGTTACCGCCCGAGAGACGTCTTACAGGTGTTTCCGAGGAAGGTGTTACAACGCCAAGCTCCTTGATTACCTGTTCCGCATCCGTCCTTCCCTGCGCTCTGTCAACAAAGGGTCCCTTTGCGTTACGGTATTTTTTTAGCAGCATATTATCGGTTATGGACATAGAAGGGGCAAGACCCATTCCAAGTCTATCCTCGGGAATAAAGGACATATGTATTCCCTTTTCCATTATAGCTTTAGGAGAAAGGCCTACTATGTTGTCTCCCTTATGAATCATTTTTCCGCTTGAAATAGGTCTCAAGCCGGAAATTGCCTCACAAAGCTCCTTTTGTCCGCATCCTGCAATGCCTGCAACGCCGAGAATCTCTCCGCCTCGAATATAGAAGCTTACGTTATCTATCGCAACCGAGCCCTCGTCGCTTTTTATTGTCAGCTCACGCACCTCGAGCAGAGGGCGTGTTTTTTCAACTACAGTACGGTTAATGTTAAGGTCGACCTTTCTGCCTACCATCCATTCGGTAAGCTCCTGCTCACTGGTTTCAGCCGTATTAACGGTGGTAATATATTCACCCTTGCGCAATATCGCAACTCTATCTGATATAGACATAACCTCGTTAAGCTTATGGGTAATAATTATTATTGAATGTCCCTCCTCCTTCATTCGGCGAAGAACATTGAAAAGCTTATCTATCTCCTGAACGGTAAGAACCGCAGTCGGCTCATCAAGCACGATAACATTTGCGCCGTAATAAAGAACCTTTATTATTTCAAGCGTCTGCTTTTCCGAAACCGCCATATCATAAACTTTTTTCTTTGGATCGATTTCAAATCCGAATTTAGAGGCTATCTCCTCAATTTGGGCATAACGCTTTTTTCGTAAAACGAAGCCTGCTTTTTCTTTTCCCATCCATATATTATCAGCCGCGGAAAAAGCATCTACGAGCTTAAAATGCTGGTGGACCATTCCTATTCCATATCGTTTTGAATCCTCGGGAGAACGAATTTCGGCTATCTTACCGTTTACATAAATGCTTCCTTTGTCAGGTGTATATATCCCCGAAAGCATATTCATAAGCGTAGTTTTTCCCGATCCGTTCTCGCCAAGCAACGCAAGTATCTCGCCCTGCCTTACGTTCAGATTAATATCTTTATTTGCCTGTATGCTTCCGAAGGTCTTTGATATTCCCCGCATCTCTATAGCATATTGATTATCCATCGCGTCCTCCCGATTTCATTAGATTACGGCTTGCTTTAATACACAAGATAACAGGCGTTATACAACACCTGCTATCCTTCACATTAAAGCAAAATCTTAAAGAGATATCCGAGCCGGAAAAAAGCATTTTGCGGCCCGGATATTTATTAAGCTATAAATTAAGCAAGCTTTACGCCGGCTACGAAATAATTCATAGTTCCGGTGATTACGCTATCCTCAACAGAAGCTCCGCCTGCCGCAACGATAACGTTACCTGCATTATCAAGAAGATCTGCGTTAGTCTTGGTTACCGTTCCGTCCTTAGCGATGTTGAGCTTAACGCCTGAGAAAACGTCCCACTCGCCGTCAACGATCATCTTGCGAACTGCCGCAATTGCCTTGTCGGTGTTTGCCGAGCAATTGTCGCTCAAGGGAGAAACGTCAACGAAGTTCTCCTTAAGACCGCCGTAGTATGCGGATGAGCCCATCTTCTCAACGAACTTATCTGCGCTTTCGCATTCCATAGCTGCGCGCATTGCGGTAGCATAGTAAACGTTCCAGTGCCAGATTGCAGCGGTAAGATGCGCTTTAGGAGCATCCTTCGACATATCAGAGTTATATCCACAACCAAACATTCCCGCATTTTCTGCAGCGATCTGAGGCTGTGCGGAGTCACAGTGCTGAGCGATAATACCGCACTTATAAGACTCAATAAGCTCCTTAGCGTAAGCAGACTCGTTTACCTCATCTGCCCAGTTGTTGAGCTTCTTTACGTGGATAGTAGCGTCGGGGTTTACAGCAAGAACACCAAGAGCAAATCCGTTAATGCCCGAAGCGGTCTCTGCATACTCTGTTCCGTACGCAGCAACATAACCTATATTGTTATTACCGATTTCAAGGCTCTTAAGTCCTGCCGCGATACCCGAAAGGTAACGAGCCTGATAAGCACGTCCGAAATAGTTGTTAAAGTTGGTTTCGTTGCTCTTATATCCCGTTGCGTGAGAGAATATAACCTCGGGATATTCCTTTGCAGCCTCTTCCATAGCGTCGATGTAACCGAAGGAAATACCAAAGATGATATCTGCTCCGCTACCAACGAGAGTATCAATAGCGGTAAGAACCTGCTCCTTATCCTCGGGAACCTCGTCAACAATAACGAGCTGCTTTTCGGTATCAAGACCAAGCTCCTTCATAGCGGTTACTATACCGTTGTGGTGCGCGTAGGTGTAGCCTGCGGTGTCATTCTTACTATTGATGTAGATTGCGCCTACCTTAAAATCGGCCTTTGCGTCATCGTTCTTTCCATCATCGTTCTTATCCTCAGTGGAACAAGCAACGATGCTGAAAAGCATCAAAAATGCAAGAACTAATGCGATGATTTTTTTCATAACATTCCTCCACATTTTTTCTGCATATATTACAGATTAATATATTTAATTATAACGCAAAGCAAGAAAAAAAGCAATATTTTTTTAATTTTTTTCGACAAAAAAATTAACTTTTTTACAAAAAGCACACCTCCGAAGAAAAAATCTCGATATTGCTTTTACATAATGCCGAATTTTATCTTGAAAACGATTTCAAAAATTCACAAAAAAAGAAAACCCGCTTTAGCATACCTGCTAAAACGGGTTTTTGTTACACATTTTTATATACGTAAAATATCAATTCAAAAGTAGACCTGTTAATTTTGTTTTCCGCAGAAGCCGCATCTGCCATCCTCGCCTACCGAATGTCCGCACATAGCACAAAATCGCGCGTGATTCCCGTTTGAATATTGCGGAGCCGATTCACTGTTAAATTGATCTTGACTTTGACTTTGGTTTTGAGCTTGATTTTGGAACTGATATTGATTCTGATCCTGATAAAAATTTGTCTGCGAATCAAACATGTCGTTCTTCTGCTCAGTTGTATTAAGGCGAGGCTCGGACTTAGCATCCATCTTTTTGTTTATCTCCATAGTATTCTTAACAAGAAGAATAAACATCATTATAGCTTCAAAAGCGATTCTTACAACTATCGGTCCGAGGATAACAAGAAGAATTCCTATGTATCCTCTCCACTCATAAACATCCTCATAAGTATAATCGAATCTCGAGCCGATGTATACCCTTTTTAAAGTTTTTTCAAACCAGAATATCATAGGAATACCGATTGCGACACATGATATTGTAGAAAGAACGTAAAGAAATTTGAAGATCTTTTCTAACCAAAGCTGATTAAAATTAAACAAATCATGTAAAAAAATCAAGAAAGGATTGGTCATCCCCTTACGTTTTGCCTTGGGAACAACCAAGACAAAGACAACAATAGTCAGTGCAAGTGCAAATATACCTGCTAAAGTAAAAATAACGCCCATAGTTTCTCCTTAAAAAATAATCAAATTGATATATAGCATACCTGTTAACGATTATAACATGGTATAGCGCTAAAGTCAATACTAAAAAACAAAAAACACGGTGACTCAAAAGAATCACCGTGTCTTGGTGCGAGAAACGGGACTTGAACCCGTACGGTGTAACCACACGCCCCTCAAACGTGCGCGTCTGCCAGTTCCGCCACTCTCGCATATATTGTTGTCTGCACAACGCTATTATTATACTACAAAGTTTTTTTATTGTCAATACTTTTTTAAAAAAATCTTTTAAATATTTTTGTTGTTTTTTTTACAAAAAGTTATTGACAAACCCTGAAAGCTATGATATAATAATCAAGCGCTTATAGTTAGGCGTTGTGGCGGAGTAGCTCAGTTGGCTAGAGCAACCGGTTCATACCCGGTAGGTCATGGGTTCAAGTCCAATCTCCGCTACCATTGGCCCGTTGGTCAAGCGGCTAAGACACCGCCCTTTCACGGCGGTAACGGGAGTTCGATTCTCCCACGGGTCACCAAAAAAAGAACACACACCTGTAGGGTGTGTGTTCTTTTTTTGCTACCCCGTAGCCGAGTGAGACGAGGCGTATGCTCAGCATACGCGGGAGTTCGCATTCGCCACCTCACATATTCTTTTTATAAAAATCCATAAATACAAATAACATACCTTTTTTCAAAAATCCACCAACAGTTTGTTGCTATTTCTCTTAATATATGATATAATAAGCTTATCAACCGACCAAGGAGGCTATATGGACTACATTTTACGCACTGTTAACGTTTCAAAAAGATACCGCGCAGATTGGGTTCTCAAAAACGTCAATATGAATATTCAACGCGGTGATATATACGGTTTTGTCGGTGAGAACGGATCGGGAAAAACTACGATAATACGTCTCATTACAGGCCTTATTTCAGCAAACGAGGGACATATTGAGCTTTTCGGAATCCCCTCAGACTCTCCCGAAATCACTGCCGTCCGTAAAAAGATCGGCGCAATAGTTGAATCCCCTTCGATCTATCGAAATATGTCAGCCCGCGACAATCTTTTAATGCAAAGTACTATCCTCGGAATAAACGACGAGGAAAAAATCAAACAGGTGCTTTGCGATGTCGAGCTTGGCGAGCTTTATCAAAATCCTAAAAAAGCAGGCAACTTTTCGCTTGGAATGCGTCAGCGTCTCGGAATTGCTATGGCACTCCTCGGAAGCCCTGAATTTATAATTCTCGACGAACCGATGAACGGTCTTGACCCAGCAGGAATAGTTGGCATCAGAGAGCTTATCCTCAAGCTTAATCGTGAGCAAGGAATTACCTTTTTGATATCCTCTCACATCCTCAACGAGTTAGCTTTGGTTGCCAACAAATACGGTATTATATCTCACGGATCTCTGATCAAGGAGATTACCGACGAAGAATTACGCAATCAATGCCGTCCCACAACGGTAATCGAAGCTACCGAGCATCAAGCACTCTGGGATCTGCTCTCAAAGGATTTTCCCGCAGAAGATCTTCTGCACCTCGCGCGAGGCGTCCGCATAACAGGAGCCGTCGAGCTTAACGCGCTCCTCGCTCGAATCATAGAAGCCGAAATCTCTATTCTTTCGGTAAATTGCTACAAAACAAGCATAGAGGACTATTACCTATCACTGTTAGGAGGTGGACGCCATGCGTGAGCTTTTAAAATCGGATCTGCGCAGAATTCTCAAGGATAAGCTGTTTTTAGTGGCATGTATTCTCGGGGTGATCTTTGCCGCGATAACTCCACTTACAAACAAGCTTCTCGTTGTCGCGTTGGATATAAACGGCGATACTATGTCGCTTTCCTCATTTGCACAATCAAAGGATATGTTTTTCTCCGCATTCTCGCTCGGCGGGAACTTCGGACTGCTTCTTCCTATTCTGATTTCAATAATTCTTTGCAAGGATTTCAGTCACGGAACCGTGCGAAATAAAATCATTTGCGGCAAATCACGCTCTCAGATATTTCTCTCCTCCTTTTTCTCGGGAACTATCGTAATCTGCGCCGCTATGCTTGCACACGCCTTGATTACCCTTATGATTTCATTGCTATTCTTCCCCTACCAAGCAGATCCCTTTACTGCAAGTTCATTTTTATATCTGCTTATCTCACTTCTGTTTTCGCTTTTGCTTTACGTTTTTGTTTCGGCTATTATCAGCGCGCTCAGCGTTCTGATGAAAAATACGGGACTTGCCGTGGTTTTATTCGTGGCTATTAATTTTTTGTTCACTATAATCGGAACGGTAACTACCGTCGCATCGATATTTATCGATCCTGAAGACTCAACTACAGTGAAAATTTTTGAAATATTACAAAAGGCTAATCCATTTTTAGGCGCGGTTATCGGACGAGGAACTTCCTACTCCCTAACCGACGTACTGTGCATTCTTATACCCGTAGTTGCAGGAACCGCCCTTTGCATTGTTTTGGGACTTACCGTTTTCAAAAAGAAGGATTTAAAATAAAAATTTAAAATAAAATCAAAGAAGTCATCTCAACGTGCGATCAGCCGTTAAGATGACTTTTTTATTATATCTTGTAAAAAACAAATTAAAACGTGCCGTTTTTAAGCGCTTCAAGCATCACTGTTGCACTGCTTACGTTAGTTGCAAGAGGTATTGATTGAACATCGCAAAGTCGCAAAAGCGCGGAAACGTCAGGCTCGTGGGGCTGTGCGGTAAGCGGATCGCGAAGGAATATTATAAGTCCAAGCTCACCGTTTGCAAGCATCGCGCCTATCTGTTGATCTCCGCCGAGCGGACCGCTTTTCATTCTATGAATAGGAAGTGCGGTCTCACCCATTATGAGTGTTCCCGTTGTTCCCGTTGCGTAAAGCTCGTATTTAGCCAAAACATCCTTATATTTCTTTGCAAGCTCGATTATTTCATCCTTCTTCTTATCATGGGCTATCAATGCTATTTTCATATTTTCCGTCCTTAAATCGATTTATTTTGATTTTTTGGTAACCTCAAGCTCTACCTTTATGCTCTCATCAGCGCAATCCTCAACGATCTCATCGACCGCATCCTCAAGCGAACGCTCCGCCTCTCGCTTTGCCTTCTCCGCATCAATTTCTGCTTGCAATGCCTTTCTGTCGGCTCTTATTTTATCTATTGATTCTATATACGCAGCTATTTTTTCCGCCTGCGATTCACCTGTTTTCAACTGCTTATAGGTGAGTCTTCCAAGCATTTCATATCTATCATCAAGCTTTGAGTCCATACTGTGAAGTCTTACGTATTTTGCGGCCAGATCAGCAAATTCACCTGTTTTTTTTACCGCCTTGCCTGCTACGCTTTTTACTTTTTTACAAAAGCTATTCAACTCCGACATAAAACGACCTCCGTACTTTCATTTATAATACACTTCTATTATACACCAAATTTTCATAAAAGTAAAGCACAAAGTATAATTTTTTTAATTGGAGTTAAACTATTTTTAAATTTAGCAATTATATGAGGTGAACTTATGAATATGGACAAGAAGCAATACAAAAAATATGCTGACGCACACGCAAAACCTTCACCTATAATTAAAAACTGCCTTTTCGCCTTTCTCACAGGCGGTACCATATGTGCTTTTGCGGAGCTTTTACGCTTCCTTTATTCCTTAATCTCATTTATTCCTTCATCACAAATTCCTACCTTAACCTCGATTACTCTTATCTTTATTTCAGTAACGCTTACAGGTCTTGGTATTTATGATAAGCTTGCAAAAAAAGCCGGCGCGGGAACCCTTGTGCCAATAACAGGCTTTGCCAACGCAGTTGCCTCCTCGGCAATAGACGCACGTTCCGAGGGCTATATTCTTGGAGTCGGAGCAAAGATCTTTACCGTTTCCGGACCTGTGATACTTTACGGAACACTTGCGGGATTTATCTACGGAGTTATATACTGGCTCACAACCTTATTTTAACCTTTCAATATTCGGTAAAGCTCCGACTCTACACCCTCATTACGCTCCTCAGAATCGGTAAAAATAAAAAACACGTATTTTCCATAAGCGGATATTATAATATCCTCACTTGCTCTTTCCCATTTGGTAAAGCGTAAACCTATCTTTTTTTCATCTGCTCTTTCATAGAACATTTTTATAAGCTCATTGTTTAAATTTCTTGAAGCAGATTTAAAGACCGCGATTTCGTACGGAGTTGACGCCGAAAAATATATAGCGAAATCCTCGGTCTTATCGATAATCTCCAAGAACCGTTCGCCGTAAACGGTTTTTTTGTTTTTTTCCGAAAAAAAGAAAATTTTGTCTTCATCTGCTTCCTTTAAATATATATACCCGTTATCACGGTAATTTTCTATTCCGTATTCAACACCAACTGTTAAAAGCTCTTCACAGCTCTTTTCTCTGCTATCACACGAGCATAAAAGAAAGATGAACGCAAGAAGCGTCAGTGCGCAAACAAATCTTCTCATAACATTTACAAATATCCTTACAAATCAGACTTTATAAAATATATGATTTTTATTTTTTCGTATTCTTGCCAACAATGCCCTTTCCACCAATTACGCATCCCAAAGTCAAGAAAAGTATCTTTGCGTCAAGGCGGATTTTTAAATTATCAAGATAAATTCTGTCATTTTCAATTTTCTCACTGTCACAAAGAAGATTTCTTCCGTTTATTTGCGCAAGCCCTGTAATTCCGGGACGTAAAGTATATATTCCCGCTTCCCCGCGCAATCGGTGAATTTCTTTTTCCTCGCATATCAACGGTCTGGGCCCCACGATACTCATATTCCCAAGAAAAACATTAAACAGCTGAGGCAGCTCGTCAAGACTGCTTCTCCTCAAAAATCTTCCCACGCGTGTAACGTACCGCTCAGGGTCAGCAAGATCCTTTGCGGGAATTCCATGCGGAGCCTCCTTTTTCATCGTTCTGAACTTATAACAGGTAAACTCCTTTGCATTTCGCCCCATTCTTTTTTGCTTGAATATTGCGCCGCCGCTTGAATCTATTCTTATAAGCGCACCTATTATAACCATAAGAGGCAACAAAAGCACTATAAGCATAGTAGAAAAAATTATATCAAGCATACGCTTCACATATCGGCGATATATGCCGTGACAGTCTTTTGTTACTTTCATACTAATCCTCGTGACTAAACTCATTTGAATTAGCATTTGCTGTTTTGAAAATTCAATACAAAAAAGAAGTCAAAAGCTTAAAAAAGCAATTGACTTAGCGTAGTGCCCTTAAGGACACTACGCAACTAAGTTTGCCATGGGGCAAGTGAAGTTTACTTCGTAAGTGAAGTTATCCTGCGGATAGTTAAGTTTTGCCTTCGGCAAAGTGGGAAAACTTAACTTCACTCGTGCGATAGCACGAACTTCACTGCAAAGCAACTTCACTTTCGCGTAAGCGAAAACTTCACTACAATTGCATTTGTGTCTACAAATGCAGTGCTTCGTATGT
>JAFQPL010000069.1 GCA_017411785.1 Clostridia bacterium | reverse complement strand
CTTTGACGGTTTATGTCCGAGTGCCTCGCCGTCGGTCGCTCCGCAGACCTTACAGGTCTTGGGAGCAGTACAGTTCGCCTCTTTCCAGCTATGCGTTATCTCTCTTTCCTCGCCGCACTCATTACATATCGCATCGCACGCGTTATCGTATGTATGCTCGCATTCGCCGCTATTGATCACCACGATAGGTATTACTATCGCCGCTACGATTATTAAAGCAAGCGCTATAGCAATCACTATCAGCTTTTTCTTTCCTATTTTTTCAGCTAACCTATTGAATAATTGCATATTGTTCCTCCTTTGGTTAGTTTTGCGGGTATTTCCACACTCTTATTTTGTGTGCTTCAGCACCTCGTCAAGCGTGCGCTCGTTGGTTTCGGTCACGTACCTTTTGAAATCCTCATAGACCCTTCTTCCGATTGCTCGGTAGTCCATGGCAAGCACCTTTGCGACCTTCATCTTACGGGTCTCTTCGGGAACGCCGAACAGAAGCATGATCGTATTTAACGCACCCTCTATTCTATGCTCCACCGATGCTGAATGCTCGGTTTTCATAATAGTTGCATACTCGATGCCCGATATGATGGCTTCGTTCTCGATGTACCTTTCGTCATCCCAACCCTGCGTGTACTCAGAGAACACCTGCTTTACCTTTTCTGCGTCGTTGGCTCTGATCAGCTCGAGCGTCATCGGGTGAGAATACGCCGCCGCGAAAAAGTCGTTCATTTCGGGGAATTCATCAGCGATGGCAACCAAGGTGGAAAGCTGAAGACAGTACGCAAGCAGAGAGCTTTTTCCCTCGTCTGCGGCATTCTCCATCTCTTTCCATTGGTAATCAATCATCATCTGTACGAGTACCGCTAAAATATTCTCCTTAGTGGGAAAATAAAAGGTCAGGTTACCCGTTCCCATTCCAACCTTTGAACACAACTCGGACGAGGTCGTCTTTGAAAATCCCTTCTCAAAAAACAATTCCGATGCTGCTTTTACGATTTTCGCTCTGAGTAGCGAAGGTTGTTTCGTTCTTGCCAAGGCGTTGTCCTCCTGTATATATCGTTAACATTATTTTGGATTCATCCAATTATAACATATTTTTCCGAAAAGCACAATAGGTTTTGGGGAATTTATTGGAGATTTCCAAATAATTTTTCATCAATAAAAGGATGGCTCATACGAACCATCCTTTTACTGTTTATTTCTTTTTGGATTTGCCTTTCGCAGCCTCAAAGCTTACGTTCACAAGAAAGCGAACTATATCGTCGGGCGAGTCGGGAAGAAGCACCGAAACCCAGTGAAGCTTGTTCATATGATAGGCGGGATAGACACCGTCAGACGCACCGAATGAACCGAACATCTCGGTCGGCAGCTTCAGGTTGACAACATCGATAACCTCGTCGCTGTCAAACCCAAACTTGCGGCGGGATACACGCATAACGATAGCATACCACTTGCGGTTATCCGCGTGCCTCAGAACCGCCGTTTCAAAATCCTCGTCAAACGGATAGTCGGGAGCGGTGGAGTAGGCAAAGAGGCAGTATTCAAGGAATTGTTGTTTTGTCATTGCCAGACCTTCATTAAATGTTATTTTATATTTCCCGCCATATTCAGCAAGCTCTGATAACTATCGGCGCCGTGATACTTATATAAGCTCCCACTTAGCGTAAAGCATAGCGTCAGCGTCTTTATCCCAGGCTCTTACACTTACTCCGCTCTCATCGGTGTACTGCGTACCGCTTCCAGCCACGCCGTCATACCAGCCCAAGAAGCGATATCCCTCTTTGGTGGGTATCTCAAGAGTAAAGCTCTGACCGTAGGTAAGCTCATCGGTTACTATAGTTTCTCCGTCGGCTAAGCCCGTACCTGTATAAGCAACCGCAGAAGCTATCGTCAAATCCGAAATATAACCGCAGTCATCTCCGCTATTTACACTTCCGTCTTTAGAATACTCAAAGGTCAAATACTCTCCCGCAGCCAAATCTACGCTGTATGAAACGTACGTTGTTGAGCCCGAGATCTTTTTTAAGTTACTGCCGTTCTTATTTATATACAGAAAATCATAATTTGATTCCGAAGAAACCCTATAGTTAAAGCTTACTCTTATAGCAACAGGCGCTGTAATCTTATACACGGATCTTGAACTTGAAGCCGTATTCGTTGATTTAAGAACTCCATCTACCGTAGTCCAAGAATTGCTTGTTACCGAGCAGGTTTTCCATCCCGCATACAGCGTCATATCAGAGGTAATATTATCACTGAAATTATATTCCTCAGTACAAGCAGAGGTCGTATACCATCCCGCAAAGACGTAACCGCTTCTCGTAGGATTTTGAGGATATACAATCGCATTCTCCTTAGTCACCGTCTGCGGCGCGGGAACTGCTCCGCTTGCGCCGTTGAGGTCAAAGCTTACGGTATATGTGGGGTTAATAACGGAAAGATCGTAAAGCGTTACTGTAACCGTTTTTATCGTCCACTGCGCGTAAAGCGTTACCGAACCTCCGTCAACGCTCGTAAGATCGCTTACGGCTGCATTATCGGAATAGCTTATTCCGTTTCCGTCTGCCTCTGTATTCCAGCCTGCAAAGCTATATCCCGTACGGGTAAAGGTATTAGCGTTAAGGCTTTCCGATACGCCGTATTCAAAAATCTGACTTGACATCGTTCCGCTGCCGCCGTTTGCATTGAAGCTTACCGAATAAGAAATTCCCTGCCAATGAGCGTAAAGTGTCTTATCCGAGGCATTTGACCATGCGGCCGCGCTCGTAAGGTCTGCGTTATAGTATTTAACTCCGCCGCTTGCGGAATCGTAATATCCGAGGAATATATATCCCGTACGGGTAGGAGCTACGGTTATCTCGGGCATCGCTTCGCCGTAGGTCGCGAGTACCGAGCCCTGCGCTCCGCTTCCTCCGTTAGCGCTGAAGCTTACGGTATATTCATTCGCCTTCCAGCGCGCGTAAAGAGTAATTCCCTCGGTCCTCGACCAAGTGAGCATACTATCCATATCCGCGTTGTAATACTGCGCTCCGCCTGTTGCAGAGTCGTAATATCCAAGGAAGGTGTATCCTGTTTTAGCGGGCTTTGAAACATAAGGAAGGCTTGAGCCGTATTCGACTGTAACGCTTGATTCTCCGCTTCCGCCCTGATTGTCAAACGTGACGGTATACTCATTTGCCGACCAATAAGCGTAAAGCACGGTATCCTCTGTAAGATCGCAGTCTCTTGCGCCCGTCATATCGGCATTGTAATACTTTACGCCGCCGCCGTTCACAGCCGTATAATATCCCATAAAGGTATATCCTGTTCTTGTAGGAGCGGTTGCCGAGGGCATTGCGGAGTCATAGGTTGCCGATACGCCGTCTGAACCGCCCGTACCGTTTTGCTTATCAAAGCTTACGTTGCTTTCGCCCGCCTCCCACTTAGCGTAAAGCGTAGCGTCAGCGTCCTTATCCCAGACTCCTACGCTTACTCCGTTCTCATCGGTGTACTGCGTACCGCTTCCCGCCTCGCCGTCATACCAGCCCAAGAAGCGATATCCCTCTTTGGTGGGTATCTCAAGCGTAAAGCTCTGACCGTAGGTAAGCTCATCGGTTACTATAATTTCTCCGCTTGATACACCGCCAGAAGCAGGAACAGATGCTCCATCGATATAAATTATACCGGTGCAAGAAGAGCTATTGCTGAAAGCACAAGCAACCACATAATAAAGCTGACCCGCGGTTACGTTATATGTCATTTTGAAATTATTACCGTCTCCACTATCATCGTTATAAGTAAGCTGCGTTTTATTTGAATCAAACAAATAACCGTACGTGTCACTTGAGCTGCTTGAATAGATCGTAATGCTTCCCGATACAAGAGGAACGAACGCATAATAACGGTAATTACTCTGATTTCTTGCGGGGAAGGTAATGCTTCCGCTGTTTTTGCCTACATTTAATGTTCCGTATCCCGAATAGCTTATCCATTTAGCGTACAGGGTTATATTTCCTGTAACATCGGCGGTAAAGTCATACATCGAGCCGCTACAAGAAGAGTCAGCGTACCAGCCCGCAAAGACGTAACCGCTTCTTACGGGAACGGCAGGATAGCTAAGACCTGTCTCCTTAGTCACCGTCTGCGGCGCGGGAGCTGCTCCGCTTGCGCCGTTGAGGTCAAAGCTTACGGTATATGCGGGGTTAGTATTGCGAAGATCGTCAAGCGTTACGGTATACTCATTTGCCGTCCACTTCGCGTACAAATTCAAATTGCCCGACGTACCCGTGGAAATGACCGAGATCTTTGAATCCTCGGCAAGATCCTCGCTCTTGTACCATCCCGCAAAGGAATATCCCGTACGCGTGGGAGCTATCAGGGAAATGCTCTCGGACTCTATATTGTAGCCGTTGGGATTTCCGATAGCGTTGTCGCCTCCGTTCAGGTGATAAACTATCTCGTAGTCCTCACATTCCCAATTTGCAGAGTATTCGCGGGCTCCGACAGAGCCGCTCGGCAGAGTCACCGACATCGCGGGCTCGCTTATTCCCGTTCCCGTCCAGCCAAGGAAAATATATCCCGTTCTTGTAGGATTGATAAGAGTTATATCCTCGCTCTCAACTGTATAAACGGTAGGATTAGGCGTATCAACGCTTCCGCCCTTAAGGTCGTAACTAATGTCATACTTACACGGATCCCACCTTGCGACAAGAGTTGCATTCGCGGGAACGCTCCAGGTAAGATCGTCTACCCTTTTATCTCCGTAATACCAGCCGAGAAACTCGTAATTCTCTCGGGTCGGAGTTGCAAGGGTGTATTTTTTACCGTATAGTATATTGAACGAGCTACCCTCAACGCTTCCGCCCGCCGCGTCATAAGCAACAGTATATTCCTTTGCCCTCCAGGACGCGGTTATTACCTTGTTTTCGGTTATCGGCGCGCTGAAATCGTGATCCCAGCCAAGAAAATCGTATCCGTCGCGGGTTGTCACGGGCTCGGCCGCAAGGCCGTCCTCCTCAACCGTCTGTATCTCAAGGCTCTTTCCTCCCGCAACGTCAAAAATAACGTTGTAGGTAGGCTTTCTTCTTATCTTGAAGGTATAGACCTGAGTTTCGCCGCTTACGTCGGTTACCAAAGCATAGTAGATATTGTTGCCGACAGCCAAGGACGCGGTTTTGCTTTTAATAACGCTCCTTCCGCGCGGATCTGTTGAAAGCACCCAGCTGCTGCGCTCGTCAAGCGACAAAAGAGGCTCTATCTCCAAGCTCTTCGTAGTGTTGGAGACCTTTATGTTATATACGTTATCCTCGTCCTGCGAAAAGCCGTCAAGCTCTATCTGCGTTCCGCTCAATTCATCGGGAGCCTTCCATCTTGCGTAGACCGACACGTTACTTGAGAGAGAGCCTTGTGTTAGCGTCTTTTGAGTAAAGGGCGTCTCCCAGGAGTCCTCATCAAGATACCATCCGTCAAAGACGTATCCGTCCTTTTCGGGAGCGTCGGGCAGCTTAAACTCGTTTTCACCCGATTTAAGCGAGCAGTAGATCTCTCCGTCAACAAGAAAATCGACCTTGTACTTATCCTTTCCGCACGCCGCAAGTATTATTATAGCTAACAGCAAAACCAACATAATCGCGCAGATTTTACCAAATGTCCGTTTTATCATTATTCTCTCCTTTATATGCCTCTCGGAAAAGAAGCCTTCTCCGACAATTTCAATTTATTATAATAAAACATATTAAATTATATACCGCGGACGCGCGTTTGTCAAGTTATTTCATAATATTCATATTTTTAGAATGAAACAGCGGGCTTTGCTCTGATAATTATTGACATTTATTTTCGCTTGTGATATAATAATTCTGTATGTGTTTTATAGCCGCAGGGCATCTGCGGCGACTTTATATAGGTACGGAGGAAGAATCTTGAAAAACAGTATGAAGCTTCGTTCGGGCGCAACGATTTATCAGATAGAGAGCGCCGAGGCTGAAAAAAGAAATTATCTCACCAGACAAACCCTTACTATGCTGCATCTTATGCCCCTCGGAGACCCCGCGGCGTACAATATTGCCCCCGAGGGAGAAATAATTTATTATTTTGACGCAAACAGAGTTGTTGAGGCTCCGCCCGAATCCTGGTATTTCCCCACGGCAAGACGCGACACTATAACTCTCAAGAGCGGAACAGTCATTCCGAGGATGAGCACCAAAAATGCCGCCGCATCAGGCTTTTATACCGCGGAGAGACTCCGCAGAATGCACTACGAGCCTATCGAGGAGCCCGTTGCCTACACCTTAAGGGCAGATAAAACGGTGGTCTATTTTTACGATAAGCGCACCGCAAACAAGCTCCCCCAGCCCTGCGTTAAGTGCGGAAAGGACATCCGATACAAGCGCAAGCTCTGCAAGGCGTGCTACGAGGAGGATATGGCTCTGCGTCGGGCAGAGGGTGACGCCCACCGCAACGCCTACTACAATATGGACAGAGCGAGAATACTTTTCTTCGACCTCGAGCTTACAGGCTTTTACGACCGCGACGAGATACTCTCAATAACGGTTATCGACGGTAACGGCAAGCTTATTATGGACACTCTCGTTAAGCCAACCCATACGTCAAAATGGAAGCGCACCGAGAAGATCCACGGAATAACTCCCGAAATGGTTGAGAATTCTCCCACGCTTGAAATGATAACCCCCGACATAAAAAGCATCTTTGCCGAGGCAGACCATATTATCGCCTACGGCGTTTCAACAGATTACAGTCACATAAAATATATTTACGAAACAGAGGCTGAACGCGAGGCTCTGCACGATAAGGTGCTTTGTTGCGCGACAGAGTTCGTGCGCTATACGCAGGAGGTTCGCCCCGACATAGTTCACGCCTCTCTCACCGACGCTATGGCTTGCTTTAACATAGCCTGGGACGGTATCGCCCATTCCTCTGCCGCCGACACCTACGCCTGCAGAAAGGTATGGGAGGTCCTTTTCCCGAATTACTACAAAAATTGAGGAACAAAAGATAATGAAACAAAGAGAAATAATGCTTTGCAAATACGGTGAAATCGTCTTAAAGGGCGCAAACCGTAAATATTTTGAGGATATGCTCTGCCGTGAAATAAAAAAGCGCGCCCGCGCTTACGGCGATTTTGACATCTACCGCTCGCAAAGCACTATCTACGCAGAGCCTAAGAACGAGGACGCCGACTTCGACGGTCTTATTCTCTCGGCGCAAAAGGTTTTCGGCATAGCCGCTATCTCACGCGCCGCAGTTTGCGAAAAAAATATCGACGATATCAAGCGTCTCGCCGCTGAATACGTTCCCTCCTTTCTTGAGGGTAAAAAAAGCTTCAAGGTCGAGGGCAAGCGCTCGGATAAAGCCTTTCCGCTCGATTCAATGGCTCTCGCAAGGGAAATAGGCGGAGCAATTCTCGAAGCTTACCCGAGAATAAAGGTCGACGTTCACAACCCCGACGTCACCGTCAGAGTTGAGATACGCGAATTCGGAGCTTACGTTTCTGCGGGAAGCATCAAGGGAGCGGGCGGTATGCCCGTATCCACCAACGGAAAGGGACTTTTGCTTCTCTCGGGCGGTATAGATTCTCCCGTCGCGGGCTATATGATGGCAAAGCGAGGAGTAAAAATAGAAGCCGTCCACTTTGAATCCTTCCCCTATACAAGTGAGCGCGCAAGAGATAAGGTCCTCAAGCTCGCATCTATCCTCGGTGAATACGCGGGCGAGGTCAAGGTCCACGTCGTTTCTCTTACACATATTCAGGAGGAGCTTGTCAAAAGCTGTCAGGAGGACTACTTTACCCTGCTTCTCCGCCGATATATGATGACTCTCGCGGAGCGTATCGCGCTTGAGCGCGGCTGCTCGGCTCTTATCACGGGTGAGAGTCTTGGACAGGTCGCGTCGCAAACGATGCAAGCCCTCGGAGTTACCGATAACGCGGTCAATATGCCCGTATTCCGTCCCTGCATAGGTATGGATAAGGAGGAAATAGTTACAGTATCCCGCAAAATGGGAGCGTTTGAGACCTCGATATTACCCTTTGAGGA
The DNA here is from genome assembly GCA_017411785.1 of Clostridia bacterium. Classification (GTDB taxonomy): domain Bacteria; phylum Bacillota; class Clostridia; order Oscillospirales; family CAG-272; genus HGM12713. The sequence continues at coordinate 1,179 of JAFQPL010000069.1, read as the reverse complement.
TTGCTGTACCGTATTTACTCCCAAGCATCCGAAAACCAAGCCCGAGCTTGAAAAGGTGCTTGCAGAGGAGCAAAAGCTCAACTTTAACGCTCTCTGCGACGAAGCATTTGAAACACGCTATACCGTCACCGTAGAGCCGACCTATTGATAAGGCGGTGAATATATGAAAGCAAAGCTTTTAACGGTTGCCGTAATAGCGGTGGTGGCGCTTCTGATAATTACCCTTTCAATAGCGCTGCCGATGCTCATAAGACCCTTTTACTACGCGCACATAGACGCGCTCGGACTCGACGAGCTCGAATTTAAATATTTTAAGGATATATCTCCTCTTTCCAAGGAAGAAATAAAGCAGGCGTATAACGAAATGATGGACTACTGCCTCGGCTTCCGCTCGGATTTTTCGGCGGGAGTTTTGCCCTTCTCCGAGGAAGGAGCGTCGCATTTTCACGATGTTAAAAAGCTTTTCATTCTTGACCTTTCGGTCCTTGCAATATCCGCTGCCGCGCTTGTAGCATTAGTTATCGTAATAAAAAAGAAAAGCATAAAGCTTCACAGATTTCTCGGCAGAAGCGCGCCCTTCTGGAGCGTTATCTCGATAGCCTCGGCAGCGTCTGTCATAGGAATTGCCTGCGCGGTGAATTTTAAAAAGACCTTTGAAATATTCCATAAGATATTCTTCCCGGGCAAAACAAACTGGAAGTTCAAGCCCGCCAAGGACCCGATAATCGAGCTGCTGCCCAATCAGTTTTTTGCGAATTGCGCGCTGCTCATCTTCGGCGCTATCCTTGCATTCTGCATCGGAATTATGATATATGAATTTATTCCTAAAAAGACAGGTAATGGTCGGCACTGCCGACCGAGCGAAGTTTTTTGAAAAATAGCCCAAAATCTTTCCTGTTGGAAAGTTTTTTGCGGAGCTTTTTTTCAAAAAAGGTCGGCAGTGCCGACAGCCAAACTCGGTCGGTATGCACCGACAGGCAAACTCGGGCATAGTAATATTAAATTTGTTACCACATACCCCGACGGCGTAATATAATTTTATGCGCAATGTCACCCAAGCCTCGTCAGATTGTCAATCCAAGTGCAACACTTTTTTCAAAAAATCATTGGGAGACAAAAAACCAAGGCATTTACGAGGACGATTATTGATCAAAGAAACAACAGCGTCCAACTGTTCCT
>JAFQPL010000068.1 GCA_017411785.1 Clostridia bacterium | reverse complement strand
GAACCCCCAACCTTCAAAAACTTTTAAACAGGGATTATTTTTTGTTTTGCATAGTGCGCTCAAACGCTATTTTTAAAATCTATTATGAATTCAATTATTCTTCCACATATAATTTATCATAATACCATTGAGTCGGATTTTCATATATATATTTTACTATATTTTGATAATCATCCAAATTACGAATAATATGCTCATAAAACGAATTTTGAAACAACTTACCTTTAAGACCATTTCTTCTACATTCTATTGTTGTCAATGACTTATACGCACAAATCACGTCCATGAGCGTAGGGCGGGGGCTTGCTCCCGCCGTTTCATCATCAAAGATCAAAATCATATGTATGTGATTAGGCATAATTACATATTGATCAACAGTAAGAAACGAATATCTGTCTTCAAGCAATTTTAATTGTTTTTCTGCAACCTTGCCAAATGAAGTATATTCTACTATACTTTCCTCGGCGGTAGCAAGCCCCCGCCCTACGATATGTGACAGCAAACACCGTCTATTTTGCGTACAAACCGTTACAAAATACGCACCGCAAGCACTGTATTCGAAATTCTTTAAGCGAGGATGCTTACGCTTAAAGAATTCTTTTTCATTTTTGTCATTCATTTTATCACCGTTTCAATATATATAAAACCCGACGGAATATTCCCCGTCGGGTTTTATGTTTTTATAACACCTTCTGCAAGAACTGCACAAGTCTTGGATGCTGGGGATTACCGAAGAACTCCGCGGGAGGCGCTTCCTCCGCGATAACTCCTTCATTCACAAAAAGAACTCTGTCGGCTACCTCACGGGCAAAGCCCATTTCGTGAGTAACGACGACCATTGTCATTCCATCCTTTGCAAGATCCTTCATAAGATCGAGAACCTCTCCGACCATCTCGGGATCGAGCGCCGACGTAGGCTCATCAAAAAGCATTACCTTAGGATCCATTGCAAGAGCGCGAATTATTGCCACTCTCTGCTTCTGTCCGCCTGAAAGCTTTGACGGATACTCATTCTTTTTATCGAGCAATCCTATACGGTCAAGAAGCTCAAGCGCGCGCTCTTCCGCTTCTGCCTTGGTTTTTACCTTGAGCATTACAGGCGCCAAGGTCATATTTTGCATAACGGTAAGATTATTGAATAGATTAAAATGCTGAAAAACCATTCCCATCTGTTGACGTGCAAGGTTTATGTTTATCGACATTTCTCTTTCAAAGCTCTTTAACTGCTTTTTATTTAGTTTTCCATCTACAAAGAATTCTTTATGCAGAGCCGCATCAGCAGAGGTTATAAGACTTCCGTCAAGCCAGATCTCACCCTTATCGGGAGTTTCGAGAAGATTCATACAACGCAAAAGAGTTGATTTTCCGCTTCCCGAAGGGCCTATAATTACTACACGTTCACCCTGCTCTATACTGCAAGATATTCCCTTTAATATTTCCTTTTTGCCAAAGCTCTTATAAACATTCTTAACGTCTATCACCTGCTCGCAGCCTCCTTTCGATAAGCTTTATAACGCCGGTAACCGCAAGAACTAAGACGAGATATACCAAAGCAAGAACAATATACGGAATAATATATTCATACGTACTGTTAGCTATATTCTGGAATGCCTTTGTAAGATCGACAACAGTAATAAAGCTTACAACCGAAGTCTCCTTTAAAAGCGCGATAAACTCGTTTCCCAAAGTAGGGACAACATTCTTTATTGCCTGAGGAAGAACTATACGAAGCATTGTTTGTCCGTAATTAAGTCCCAAAGCACGTCCCGCCTCGGTCTGGCCTATATCAACCGAAAGAATACCGCCACGCATTATCTCCGACACATACGCTCCCGAATTCAATCCAAAAGCAAGTATTGCTTCAAGAATTATGGGTATCTGTACACCCATAATAGGTAAAAGAACGAAATGTATCAAAAGAAGCTGAACAACCATAGGCGTCCCACGGAAAATCGCAACGTAAAAGTCAGAAAATCCCGAGAGAAGCTTTACGGCAAATGAGCTTTTAGGCAATATTTTGCAGGTTGCCAAAAGACAACCGATGACCATACCGATAAGAAGTCCAACTATTGCTATAAGCGCGGTGTTACCAAGACCCTCGAGGACTTTTTTGTAGCCCTCGAGCGGAATCATCTGTCTATAAAATACGTCCCAAGCAGCACTCATAAATTACTTATTAGTGCTTTCCGCAATCATCTTTGCAGGCTGCTTATCAAGAATTACAGCATCGACCTTATTATTTGCAAGGTCAAGTATTGCAAGTGCGCCTGTGGTATATCCGCTGCAGGTAAGGTTCTTAAAGCCGTCATATCCAAAGCCCTCATCACCTGCGGTATACATATATCCGGTAGTACCGTTCTGTGTACCTACCTTAAAGCTCTTTTCCTGAGCCTTAAGCTTTGTAACTATATCATCTGCGCTCTTGCAATCCGCAAATACAGTATCATTTTCACGAACCACAAGGACCTGAGCTGACTCATAATACTCGGTTGTAAAATCAATAGATTTGAGTCTTTCCTCATTAACGGTCATACCTGCCATACCGATATCTGCCTGTCCTTGCTTAACAGAAATAATAACAGAATCGAATTCCATATCGTAGATGTAAAGAGTCTTACCAAGCTTTTCCGCAAGGAGCGAAGCAATCTTCATATCAACTCCGCTAAGCTTATCACCCTCATAATATTCAAACGGAGGGAAATATGCGTTTGTAGCAACTACGAGATAATTTTCTCTATCTGCGCCGGTAGGAACAGACGACACAGGATTTGTGTAAGTGAACGTTGAAGAACCGTCAAAGAAAGAATTGATTATCTTATCAAGCTCACCGTTTTCCTTAAGCTCTGCAAGAAGCTCATTAGCCGCAGTCTTAAGTGCGGTATTTTCCTTTGCTACTGCAAATGCGTACTTTTCCGCAGTAAGATCATACGCCTCGTAAACCTTAACCTTGCTCTTGCCGTTAGCGGCTGAGTTGCCTTTTCCGCAAGATGCAAACGCAGCAAGGCTGGTAACGATCATTACTGCAACGAGAATAAAGCTAATAATTTTTTTCATAATGTTTTTTCTCCTTTTGTTTTTATACATACTAAAATATTATACTATCATTCACCCAAAATGTCAAGTAAAAGAAAGTATATTATTTTTTAACTATAATATCAAGCAACGCGTCGACCGTATATCTCGTATGACCGTGTGTTTCTATAACGGTGTCGGCAATAGGCTCATAGGTCTTTGCAAATGCGGGGCTGTTAGTTGTTGTGAAGATAACGGGCGTTTCGTATCTCATCCAGCCCGACATCATATTTCTCGCCGCGGGGCCTGCAAGCTTCGGCGTATTTATTCCCCACGCGGGACCTTCGAAAATCGAGCATATCATAAGATCGTAATCCCCGCTCCTTGCGATTTCAAGAAGCTTGTTTGGACCCGGATCTGAATATCGGTCAACGGTTCCCGCGATCTCCGAGAGCTTTTTAACAAGGTTTTCGGGTATTCCGTAATCCCCCGACCATGAATTAGCTATAGTAATATGAGCTATCCTCGTCTGCTTATTTACCTCGAAAGGAAGAAGCCCCTGTCTGTCGCGCGTAACTCTGATAGCTCTCTCGGTCACGGTCTTTGCAAGAGCATTTGATGCTTCCCTGTCAACCTCGTATTTTTTGCCTACGGGATGACTCTCAAAATACTCCCTCGCAAAGCACATCATTCTGTACGCTCTATTCTTGAGAGTTTCCATAGAAAGATATCCCTGCTCTATGCACTTTTTCATCTCCGAGAAGAAATAATCGCTCTCGTGCATAAAGAGCAAGCAATCTCCTCCAGCCTCCAAGAATGCGCAAGACGCACGGTAAAGGTTCATATATCCGCAAAATCCGCTCATATTAGTAGCGTCCGAAACGATGATTCCCTCAAAGCCAAGCTTTCCGCGAAGAAGCTCGCCAAGCAATTTCTTTGAGACCGATGCGGGCGGATAAATGCCGTTCTCGTCAGGCTCATCATATGCCGCAAGCGATATGTGTCCCGGCATTATTGCCATTGCGCCCTTCTCTATGAGCGTGGAATAAACCTTACCGTAGCTTGCGTCCCATTCCTCCTTGGAAAGCGGATTGTGGGTTACCGTTACGTGCTGATCGTCGTGTGAATATCCGTCACCTGGAAAATGCTTGAGCGTTGCAATAAGCCCTGTCTCCTGAAGTCCCGACATATAAGCTCCGCAATACTCAATTACCTCATCAGCCGTATTACCTGCGGAACGGTTTGCCGTAGGCGGATTATAAGGATTCCCAAGTATATCAACGCAAGGACCAAAAGTCCAATGGTAGCCCGCGTTCATCGCTTCCTTTGCGGCAATTGCTCCGATCTCGTAAACATAATCGGGGTTTTCCGCAAGCCTCATTGCTCTCATCGAGGGAAAAGCAGTAGCGCCTCTTATAGCAAAGCCTGCGCCATCCTCCATATCCGAAACTATAAGAGTTGGATTTTCAGCGCCCGCATTGATCCGCTCAGATGCCGCGCTTGCCTCCTCCGCTGTAGTTGGATGTATAAATACAGAGCCTGTGCGGTGCTTCATCTCGGTGTTAGCCCTTATATCAGGGCAGATAACAACGCGGAGAAGCTCCTCTACGCTCATTTTTTCAACGGTTTCCTTAATTTGCGGATAATCCTTTATTACGTATTTCATTGTCCCCTCCAAAATCAATTTGCGTATGTATTATAAACGTACTTTATATCCCTAACAGAAAGATCCTCGGTGAGTCCATTTCCCTTTGGCTGACCTACTATTACCTGTATATATTTTCTGCCGCTGCTTCGGCTTTCCGCATAGGAAACAAGGCAAAAGCCCGATTCATCTATATATCCTGTCTTTCCACCCATAACGGTTACGGTTGCAAGTCTTGGATTATCGTTAAATCTTCCGCTGTACCAAGAGGAATAAAGAGTATATCGTCCGTCTATCGAATAAGCGTTATAGCTTGTCAGCATCTCCTTACAAAGCGGGTTTTCAAGCGCGTAAGCAAAGATCGCAGCCATCTCGCGGCAGGTAGTGTAGTTATCCTCGTCATAAAGTCCCGTACAGTTTGAAAAATGCGTATTTCCGAGATTTAGCGCCCGAGCCTTTGCGTTCATAAGATCAACAAACTTAGCCTCGCTTCCCGAAATATGATTTGCAAGCATTATAATAGCAATTGTATCCGACTGATACGCGGTAAGATAAAGCAGATCCTGAGTTGAAAGCTTTTCGCCCACCTTAAGACCAATTCCCGAGCCACCCATTTTATCCATATAATCAACGGTCTCCTGCGTAACGGTGAGTGTTGTTTTCAGGCTTTTCAGATTTTCGCACGCAACCAAAAGCGACATTACCTTTGTCATTGAGGCAGGATAAATTCTTTTATCCGCGGATTTCTCCGCAACAGAGGTATAGCTATCAAGGTCGACCAAAATAACATTGTTCGAGCGTATCTGATCGGTAATCCGAGACACGTTTGACGCCGTTGAGCTGAGATAGCTTGACCTTTTGGAAACGGTCTTCCCGGGTGAATTGCCCTTAACACTGAGACCTGAGCCTATCGCAGAGTTATTTGAGTTATTTGAATTATTTGAGTTATTTGAATTATTTGAAATAGGCGCATTGTCGTCAGAATCAGAGGAAGCGACGCCCGTTTTTGCAAAAACGGCAAAAAAAGCCACGGTAAATGACAAAAGTAATATAACAGTTACCGCAAGAATTATAAAATATGCCCTTCCCGGCATTATGGCATTATCAACTCTTTTTTTGTAAGCATAGCTATGCTTTGTTTCCGAAAGCTTTATACTCATTACAACATCCTCATAATAAAATATACACATATATTTTATCATATAAATACTTTTTTTTCAATAGAAATACGAAGAAAAGCAACAAAAAACGAAGCATTTCCTCTCCCGTTACATAAATCTACAGTCATAAAAAAGAGGGCTCTCTCAAAATTACATTTGAGAGAGCCCTTGCTGCTCTGATTTGAATCAAAGCAAGGCCTGATTTTATTAGTCCGCAGTAAGTCCCGAACGCTCAATACCCTGTACAAGATATTTCTGACAGAAGAGGTATATTACAACGAGAGGAGCAATTATCATAAGTCCGCCCGTGGTTCTTATAGCCGTCTGCCACTTTGATATGTTGTTCGGTACGAGATCCTTTATTGATGACGGGAGCTCTTTTCCGATCTCCGATGTCAACAAAAGCGGTGCGTTGTTTCCTGTAAAGAAGACCTTTGAATAATAGATATCCGTCCAACACCACGAGAACGAGAATAGGAAAACGGTTATCATCATCGGGATCGATATCGGAAGAATTATCGTAAAGAAGGTCTTGAATACGCCCGAGCCGTCTATATACGCAGACTCCTCAAGCTCGTCGGGAACGCCCATAAAGAACTGTCTGAGAAGGAATATATAAAGTCCGTTCTTGAATGCCAAGCCCGTAATTGAAAGTATTATGTAAGGCCAGAATGTATTTACAAGCCTTACTCCGTCAGGAGTAAATACATTACTATCAATATTACCGAGAACATTGATCGAGCTTAAAAATTCATTATTGTATTCAAAGCCGAATATCGAAATTCCGCCTCCGCTAAGGAAACCGAATATTCCTAAGATATCAAAGTTTGCAAACATATTCGTGATTGCAAGCTGAAGTGTACGGTGAGGAATTATCATTGTAAGAATAACAAGAGCAAACAAAATCTTATTACCCTTAAACTTGAATTTTGCAAAGCCGTACGCTACAAAGCTACAAATAAAGGTCTGTATCAACGCAGTTGACAAGGAAAGCAAAAGAGTGTTTCCAAACGCCTTCATATATTCCTGCTCTGTGAATATCGCTTTATAGATATCTATAGAAAAATTCTTCGGTATAAGTCTTACCATACTGTCGTTGAAATCGGAAGGCGCCATAAGCGATGACGATATCTTCGAAAAGAATGGGAATAAAACTATATACGCAACACCTATAAGAAGGATGTATCTTACTATTATCCAGACTACCTTCTTGAGAAACGTTAAGGTCAAGAATTTTGCCTTGAAGCGTTCCTTAAAGGAGGTTCTTTCAAAATCTACTTTAATTTTGTTTTTAGTTTCCTTACGAATCTTAGGCTTACTATCAACATTTGAAGTATTCATTTCGCTTTACCTCCTTATTTCTTTTTCTGGTAGAAGGTGTATGCCGAAAGCACTGCCACCAGTATACCCAGTATCGCAATTACCAACAAGAAGTATATCCAGGACATCGCCGTGGTTATAGCGGTAGTTTTTTCTACCTCTGTCAGCTTCAAGGTGCTTATATAAGTCATTACAGTACTGTCTACCGTAAAGGCGTCTATAACCGTGTAAACCGCGTTTACAAGTATCATCGGGCTTATCATCGGGAAGGTTATCTTCCAGAAGGTCTCCCAAGCAGAAGCGCCGTCTATCTGAACCGACTCATAAATTGCAGGAGAAATCGACTGAAGTCCCGCAAGGAATATAAGCATCTGTACACCCGAGCGGTTTACTATATTGAATATGTCGTTTATCGCATCGGTTACGTATTTAAGCATTCCGTCGGTAAGCGAAATTCCGTTAAAGAACTTCTGCAGATCGACCGCATCTACTATTTCTCCCGCTGCGCTTGAGCCCGATCCGTCGTCAATACCGCCCGCGTTGCTCATCGTATCAAGCACCGCGCTTGCGTCTATCGACTCCATGATACCCGTTGAAAGTATAACGGGTACGAAGAATATAGCTCTGAACACTGCTCTTCCACCTATCTTCTGGTTAAGCAAAACCGCCATAAAGAGCGAGAAAAGAAGTATCATAGGAATGTCAAGAATAATTTCTCCGACACTCGTAAACAACGCCTGAGCAAATCCGCTCGTGTCTGCGTTGAAGAAAGCCTCATAATAGGAAGCAAACTTATTGAATACTCTCGCGGTAGCGTCACCGGGTACCTTGTAGAAAAGGCTCTGCTCCAAGGATTCAAATACTATCGGAAAATATACGAATACAAGTCCTATTATAAAGGGAAGAACAAATATCCAACCTGCTCTCGCCTTCTTTTTATCAAGAGAGACTGTCTTTTTGCGTTTTTTCTTGACTTTTACTTCAAGCATATCTGTCATTTTTCAGTCCCTCCTTTACTTTACTTCTATGTAGCCGTAAGCCGCTACCGTATATGATACTCCGTTTAAGGTAACCTTAACCGCAAAGTTGTTAAAGTTAAGCACGAATGCTTTACCGTTAGAGTAACGCTCATATACTATGCTGTTTTCCTTAGCCGCGTACTTGTTGTAAACCGAAGCTACGCTATCATCGGTCTTTTCCTCTTCCTCAACTATCTCGGGAAGCGCTTCGGGGCAATTAGCAGTCAGATCTGCCTTAAATGCCTCTGCCGTAGCGGTAATAGCGTCTGCTTTTGCCTTGATAGAACCGTTAAGCTCTACAGCCATAGCATCAAGTATGGTCTTAAGCTCGGTTCGTATATCCTCGGTATAAGCGTCATTCTCCTCAAGGAGAGCGAAATCTGCCTTGAGTGTCTCATACGCTGCCGAAGCTTCAAGTATGGGAGCTGTTTTTTCTACCGTTGCAATAAAGCTTGCGTAAGCAGACTTCAAATTGGTAAGAGCCTCCTCAACCTTTGCGGGTGCCTCCTCCAATGCCTTGGTAGCCTCATCAAGAGCAGTTTTCTTTGCCGTAGCGGCGTTCTTCTGCTCCTCGGTCGCGCCCTCCTTCTCTGCCTCTGTCTTAGCCGCATCGTATTCCGCCTGAGCCGCAGCTACCGCAGCCTCCTTAGCGGACTTATCATTGAGCGCATCAGCATACGCTGCTCTTGCGGTCTCAAACGCAGTCTTCGCATCGGCAAAGCCGTAATCAAGGCTTCCGTTCATAATGCTTCTGTAGGTCAACAAATCACTTCTGACTTTCTGAAGCTTAACTCTCAAGCTCTCCTTTGCGTTTGCCGCATCAAGCTTTTCTGCCTCTATAGCCTTAAGAAGAGCATCATCAGCATCGTTCAAAAGCTCATTATTATCAGGAACTCTCAAGCCGCTGATAAATTTATGCTCGTCTATCGTACTGGTCTGAACATCCTTGAGCGCACGGTTTATCTCGTTGTATCGATCAATAAGGTCATCAAACCAAATATCGTAACGGATAGAATAATGAACGCTGGTGGTCTCATATTCCTTGAGAAGCTCTGTATTGTCATAAGAAAGCACAAACTTAAGCGCCGCTCCGTTTTCTATAGCTCGAAGCATAGCGTAATCGATATTACCCTCCATATTGATAGGAGTAGTCGCAGTCTCTACAAATCCGTGAAGCACGATTCCAAGGAAGGGTACCGTTGCAGACGAGCGTGAATGTCTGCTCGAGTCGGTAGAAATATCGGTTATCGAATCAACGAACTTCCATGAGAAAGCATTTCCGCCCGAGGTCAAAACCTTATTGTACTTTTCATCAAAGAACTTGAATGCATCTGCCGTAAAGCCCTTGGTATCCTCGCGGTTGTAAGGTTCATCCTCGTCAAAGTCAGAGGACAGGTATGAGCCTATCGTAGAAACCGAAATTCCCTGAGGATCGGTCTTAAGATACTGCTCGGTAAGCTTTTCGTAGAATCTGCTGAAATATGCGGGAGAGATAGCCAGATCGTAATAGTTTCTGTAGGTCTGTCTCGTTGCGCTGTACTCTCTCTTACTTGTATAACGGCCGTCGATAGTCTTTATAGCGTGCTTATCAAGCGTAAGTCCGTCAAAGAGTGTATTCGTACTGCTGAACGCAAAATCAAAATCGGGATATACACCGAAATTTCCATCCGCATCCTCAAGCAAATCATCAAAATCGTAACCCTTCTTTACCGAATTATCCCATTTGAGATCATAAGGTATAGTATCCTTTCTAAGACCGCCCTTTGCGTAGCCTGTCAAAATAAAGTTTATGTTTTTGACACCGTTCTCTGAAAGCTCGTCATACATATTCTTAACGTTCTTAAAGCTCGTCATTGCTACGTTTGTCTTATACGGAATAGAAAGGAACTTCTTTGTAGTTTCGATCGTTCCGAACGTTTCAATATAAAGCGGAACGTCTTCCTTAACATCCTCAGCCTTAAGAGCGGTAAGCGTACCGTTATTTATAAGATAATCTCTGTACGCCTTTGCCATACCAACGTAATCCGCCGTATAGCCCCCGTGCTCCTTGACCTTGCTCTCGTCGGAAAGCAATACGTATCTTATCTTGTAATTACCCGTATACTTTCTTTCGGATACTACCGTCCACGGTTCGGTTGCGCCCGAGGGCATAAACTTATCGTTTGGACGGGGGTTAGTCTCCATTATTACGGAGTTATACGCGACGTTATGAGCAGAGATCAGAGTCATCATTGCCTCGCCCTCTTCAACTATAGCTACGAAGCCGCGATCATTCTCCTCTCCTGTCTCCTTATCGACAACAGTCTCGGAAACACCGAATACGGGATATCTTATCGGCTCTCTGTGCGCTCTTCCGCTCTCGATATGATAATAACCGAAGTCCTCGCCGTAAACGGTTCCGCCTACGGTAGTATTACCGCCGACCTTTGCAAGCTTTTCAAAGGAGAAAAGCGTACCCGATCCGTCAGGGAAAAAGGTGTATCCCTTGTTGGGATTGATTCCCGCGCCCATATAAGGCAATATCTGTATCTTGTCAAGTCTGAACAAGCTCTCGTCAAAGCGAATTCCGTTAGCGGGAACTCTGACCGAGAGTCCGTTATCGTCAAGCGTGTACTCAAGCGCTATCTTAAAGAGCGCCTCTGCCTCTGCCTCGGGAGTGTAATCGACCTCAAGGTGCTGCATATCAAGCTCCTCATAGGTAAAATCGGGGCAGTTCGTCTTTATCAATTTTTCAACGTACTTCTTTTCGGGAGTTGCAACCGCCGTACAAACGTAGCAGGGTACGTTTACAGTCTGACCGTCAACAGTCTTCTGAAGCATCGGATACCTTTCAAGCAAAGCGGTTCCGCGCTCGCCAAGCTTGCTGGGATCCTCTTTATCAGCATACTTTGGATCATTAAGATCATAAAGCACGAAGAATGATAAAAATCTGTTTATATCACTGTTTATTTTTGATTCGGATGCGCCCGACGCCGCCAATGACGCCGTTAAAACGTCGAGAATCATCGTCTTAAACGCATCTGCCTTGATTACCCAAGGAATAAGATATCTTGAATCAACTCGTCCTATAGAATACTCAACTCTGAGTCCGTCCTTGATATAGCTTACCTTAAGCTGGCTCGGCATGTTGGCAGATTCTTTCAAATCAACGCCTGCTCTTACCGAATCCATATAGCTGTTATAGTTACCGGGAGCATTATTCAAGGTTATCTTTGAATAATCAATTATTATCTGCGAGAGATACTTTACCTTATCAGCATCACTTGCGTTACTGGTTCCCACATTGTAAGGATTGCTGAAGAGCAGATCGCCCGTAGATATTTTTTCTACCGCTATCTCACCGCTGTATTCATCGATATACAAACGGTAATCGCCCTTCTGATAGCGAAGGTCCATAAGCTCCAATCTTTCCTGAGGAGTATCAACGGTATCGGTTACCTTTTTGCCCTCCTCGTCGGTGGTAGTATACTTACCCGTAAGGTAAAAATCCTCTGCTACAGGGGTATTCTTACCTGTGTTAAACTCATAAACAGGCTTTTCTGCCTCGGGCGCGCTCTCCTGCGCGTTGACCATCAACGCGAACGTGGAAAACACCGTCATCACAACTAAGAAGGCTGCTATTATTCTCTTTTTAATCATTATAACCTCCTCCTTCCGTTAAATTCTGTACCGAATTTCCGTTACTATATTGGTTACAAAGCCTACAAGCTTTCCAAGTAACGTCGAGAACAGAAGAACCATAAACATAATACAAATCATACCAACTATAGTAGCGAGCGTAGTAATTACGTTCTTTCCTATAGTGTAATCGTGCGTTATCATCATACCGAAGAACAGCAAGAGTCCAAGCCAGATAAATCCAAACGTTGTAACGAGAGTTATCATCTTCAGCTCAGATGCAAGCACGAAGTTAGATGCTATAGTAACGGGTATCGTTGTAAGCACCAACGGCAATAACGAATATGTAGAAGCTATGTAAATATCCTTAAAGCTTCCCTCTCCGTCAAAGAGCGTCGTAATACACCAGTTAGCAACTATCCAAAGCGCAAGCGGAATACAAACGCTCAAAAGCGCGCCCCAGATGGTTATGTAATTACCCTGAGGATTGGTAACGTATCCCGATCCTATCGACTGATAATATATAGTAGCGATAGTTACGATAAGATATGTTGTACCCGCTCTTACAGAGCCTCGCTTTTCATGCTTAAGATCCCAGAATCCGTCAAACGGATGGAGTATCAGGTGGAAGCCGTACAAAAGCTCCTGAACGTAGGTGCGCTTTTTACCGCTTGTTGCGGTTCTCTTATTTACCTTGTTGATAGCCTTAGCGGCAAAGAATATAGCAACACATACTACTCCGACAATTATCGGAATAAGCCACAAATACTCAGCTACCCATTGCTGACGAACCTCACTGTACGCAGTTGAATAATTCTCGGTATCGTAAGCGTATTGATACTGCTCCATCGCAAGCTCGTATTTCTGATTTCGATAAAGCGCGTTACCGATACCTATATACGCCGCGTCAAAGTTCGCGTTTCTCTTAAGAACCTCGGTCCAGTCGGCTATAGCCTCGTCGTAGCGTCTCTCGTTCTGATTTTTAAGAGCCGCGATAAGCACGTCACCGTACTCGGTTCGACTATAAACGGTAAAGGAGTTTTTCGTTCTGTCGAGAAGAAGCATTTTATCGCCCTGATATACAACGGCATCCAACGCGTCCTTGGAAATGTTTCCGAGAAGATCTCCCGTATCGCCAAACGCGAAGAGAAGATTTCCGTCGTAGTCGTAGGTAAATACCTTACTTCTCTTATTGTCTATTATCGACCAAGTGTTCTCAGGACCTACAGCTACGTCAACTATCTTTGAGGGACCCGATATAAGCTTACTCTTATCGGTTGCCGCAACACCAAGCGAGCTTGTGAAATCGACCTCTCCCGAAGGAGGATAGAAACCGTTTCTTCTCATAAGCTCAGAGCCCGCCGCGTTAAGCATCTTAACGGGAGCGTTTGTACCATCCTTGCTTTTATTCGATATAGAGGACGCAATAGCGCTTTCATCATTAGGGCTTATAGTTACGTATATAACATTCTTTTCCTTTTCAAGAGCAATGTTGTTGTAAACAGCAGCTGCCGCAGATGCGGTATGCTCCTTCTGCTCATCGGTCTGGAATCTTCTCCAAACCTTATCCCAAGTTGAAATAGCAACCTCCTGCGCTCCTATGTAGCCTGTAAACTCTCCGTTGTCAGTCATAACTATTATACCGTTATCCGAGGTATTACTTACAACATAAAGTCTATCATATCTGTCAACCGCAAGAGCGATAGGTCTGTATACGTCGGTAGAATCGTAAAGCTCTGACTGCGGCTTTCCGATCTCCGAAATAAAGTTTCCGTTTATATCAAACTTAAGAATTCTCTCGTTACCCGTATCGCAAACATAAATTTTTGCAGCCTCGGTAACGCCGTTAACATTCTTTTCATCAGTTATAAACACACCCTGCGGAGCTTTAAGATAATCTATATTTCCGCTGAGATTTCTGAAGGAGTCTATGATAAACTTGAGCTTATAATACGGGTCAAGCACCACCACTCTGTTGTTGTCTCTGTCCACGATGTAAACGTTCTCATTTTCATCGACCTCAAGGTCGGTTGGGACCTTTATGTCAACCATCTTTGCTTTTAACTCATCCTCGGTAAGATCGGGATAAAGCTCACGCATTCTCGCCGCGTCCGAAAGTCCCATATAAGCGGAATTTATCTCCATATCAGGAACGTACGCGTCAGGCGAACGGAGATCCTTTCCGTTGATAGAATACGTGTAGGTATAATACGACGTAGCCGCGCTGACAGGAAGAGCAAGAGCCGTTATTACAACAAGCATTACAGCTATAATTGATAATATTTTTTTCATCTTTCTCCTCCTCAAATCAGTCTTTCATACCACTGGAGCCCATTGTCTCGATAATGTTAGACTGCGATACAACGAATACGATTATCGGAACAGCCATCATTACAACGGTTGCCGCCGCGCTCGCGCCCGCACGTCTTATACCGCCCGCGGTTATCTGACCTATTGCGTAGTTAAGCGACTTGAGCTGCTCGGAATGAATGTAAATTGAAGAACCCTGGTTCCACAGATCCTTAAAGCAATAAACTATAAGCGTCAGCCATCCGGGCTTAACCATAGGCATCGCTATCGTCCAGAAGGTCTTTAGCTCGCCCGCGCCGTCAAGTCTTGCGCTCTCAAGCACCGAATCGTTAACGTTAGATTCCATAAACTGCTTCATAAGGTAAAGTCCGAGTGTCGAGCCCCACGCAGGAATGATTATAGCAAAATAGGTATCAACCATGTGGAATGCGCTCATCAAGATGAAGCTACAAATTGCTGTAACAGTCTGGTGGAACATAAGTGATGTTCTTACCATTCTGAACATTCCCTTTCCGCCGGGGAACTTGATCTTTGCCATTGCGTAAGCCGCAAGAGACGCGAAGAACAAGTGACCTATCGTACCCGCAATAGAGGTAAATACGGTGTTAAATATGTATCGCGAAAAAGGCACCATGTTTCCGCTCATAAGCGTAAACAGATCTTTAAAGTTATTAGGTGTCGGATTTACAACGTAGAATCTGGGGGGGAACATCCAAAGCTCGTCAAGAGGCTTAAACGCCTGTATAACGCAGTAATACATAGGAATAAACATAAATGCTCCGAGTATTACAAGGATAAAGGTTATTCCCGCGTCTCCTCCTCGGGATCGCGCAAATACGACTTTATGTCTTCTCGTTCTTAACTTTGCCATACTACGATCCCACCTTCGAAATTATTTTCTTTACCACTGCGTTAGCTCCTACCATTATAACAAATAGGATAACCGCGATAGCCGAGGCATAACCGGTTTCGAAACGGCTACCTCCATAGTCGTTCAAGTGATGCACTATCGTGTGCGCCGCGTAGTCAACCGACGGGAATCCGCAAAGCGCATCAACGACCGCTCCAAATCCGAACGAGCCTGTGATAGACATAATAGCACCGAACATCAGCTGATCCTTCATATTAGGAAGCGTAATGTAATAAAGCTCCTGCCATCTGTTTCTGACGCCATCAACCGCGCCCGCCTCAAACTGTGCTTTATCAATTCCCTGAAGACCCGCGATAAACGCAAGGAAGGATGTTCCGAGTGAGGTCCAGAGAGCAACTATAATACACAAAGGCATTACGTAGTCGGCATCCTCGAAAAAGGCGATCTCTGTATCGATCATTCCCATTTCAAGAAGCATTGCGTTCGCCCAACCGTAGCGGTCTGACGAGAAAAGCGTTTTCCATATAAGATACGCGTTACCCGAAATAGAGGGCGCGTAGAATATGAGCGTTACGACCGCTCTTATCTTTGGTGACAGCTCATTTATAAACCAAGCCACCAAGAACGACATTATGTAGGAAACAGGTCCTACTATTGCCGCAAATATCAACGTATTCTGACAAGCTATTATAAAGATATCGTCATTCATAAAAAGTCTTATGTAGTTATCGGCTCCTACGAAGTCAGGTATCTGAAGAAGGTTAAAGTTCGTTAAACTTAAAACCGCAGAAAGAACGACGGGCAGTATGGTAAAGCAAGTAAAAATTATCATAAAGGGAGCAACCATCAGGTATGCTGCTTTATTTCTTTTTATTTCATGCCATGTCCACTGTGCTTTGGTCATTTCATTCCGTGCCACAGCTTGCTTTTTTTCTTTCTTTTGTGACATGAGTCATTTCTCCTTCAATTTATTTCTTCAATATCTGCACGGCTTATTTGTAATTTTCATACTCTCTCAGCCTTGCAGCCGCCTCGTTAAGCTTTGCCGCTGCCGTAGCGAACAAATCCTTATCAAGAGCCAAAAGATCCGCTGCATAAGTCTCAAGCTTGATATAATCCTCTGTTTGATAATTCTTGATATCATCGGCTATATCATCAACCTTTTTAGCGTATGCCGAATAGCCGCTGCTATTCTTAGCCTCCTTGAGTGCCGCCTCAGCCTCCTGTATACGCTTTATAGCGAGCGTCGTCTGCTCGTTCTCCTTATCAAGCGTCTCAAGACCGAACTCCTCACGCTTTCTCGTGATTTCTTCATTTATATAATCAATATATCCAAGAAGACTCTCAACAGGATTGAGATTATCATTATAAGCATCGAGGAACGCAAACTTTGTATAACGTCCTATAATATACGCACCCGGATAGTTAGGTATTGCCGCCAGATTATTAAACTGCTCGGAAATGCGTGAATACTCCTCACGTGTCCAAGGCAAGCTCTCAAGAGCAACCTTATTTGCGGTAGCGTGCTTAGCGGAAGGACCGAGAATTGCTACCATCTCGTTTGAGTAAGCGGTCTGACAATCAGCGCCAACATACCACTTCATAAATTCCCAAGCCTTTGCTGCTTGCGCCTGAGCCTTTTCATCCTTTTTATTATAAGATATAAGAACGACCGCGCTTACGCCGGAAACCGAATCATTATTTATATTGCCTTCCTCATCAGATATACCGGGAAGCGGATAGAATGACCAGAGTCCTTCGATCTCGGTAGCGAATACCTTGAGCTGATTATACGTACCCGTGTAATCGGCAAAGCCTATCGGCATCTCTCCTGTTCTGAAACGGTTTGCAAAATCATACTGATACGGGAATGAATACATCGTGAACATCTCACACATAGTTTCAAATGCCGTAAGCGATACGTTAGAATCAAGATTTATTCTCATTCCGCTATCGGCAAAAAGCTCTCCGCCCATCTGATATATAAAGATGTTGGAATCCGAGCTCATCGCTATTTCCATGTTATTTGCCTGAAGAACAGGAATAGTTTCCTTTACGTCATCCCACGTTTTAGGAACCTCTATGTTAAGCTCCGCAAGAATATCCTCACGCACAAACATCATCGGGAATCCCTGAGTTTCGGGAAGTCCGTAGCAGTGTGGATCGTTCTGAGGGCGTCCTGCTCCGCAGTTTTCATGTCCCTCATTTACCTTCTTCGAGCCGTCCTTTCGGGTTATAGTCTCGCCCGCGCACTCGATCTCGAGAACCATCATCGCCTCCTCGTTGAAGTTAGCCCTCGTTTCATCAAAGCCCGCCATATCCTCAACAGGAGCAAGCGCGCCTCTTATTGCGTAGTTGATTACATCACCCGAGCCAAGTCCGAGATAAACGTCAGGTCCCTTGCCCGCAAGTATCGAAGGAAGCAGCGTTCCGCCCGCAACAAGCTTAAGATTTACCGTTATTCCGGTTTCCTTAGTGAAATTATTATTTATAAGATTTCTGATAACCTGCGACTGATCTCGTCCGTACGCAAGCCAAACCTCTACGCTTTCATCATCCTTACCGCCATCGGTTTCCTCAAGAGCTCCCATTCTGTCATAATTTCTGAAAAAGCTCTGGAAGAAGCCCGAAAGCTCATGCCATACCGATGCAAAGAATCCTGCCGACGCAACGGGAAGCTTAGCGTCCTTAGGCTGAACAACGATGTAGTCAAGCATCAAGGGCTGAGTCTTTGCGTCACCAAGCCAAGTACCGAGCGAACCGATATAGGTCTTCAGCTGAGTAAGGTTCTTTGCCACCTCTTCCTCATCGGTACTCATATCATGGAGAAGCATTGCAACGTTCTCAAGCGTTGCGGTCATCGAGCTCTTCGCCGAATCCTTAAGTATAGTATCGATTATACAGGTAGTATCCTCATCGGAAACCGCTATAGCCTCGTACTGCTCGTACATATTACTCATCGTATCGGGGAGAACTCGGTAAAAATCGTAATCCTTAAATTCATCGGGGGAGGTTCCGGTTATTTTCAATATATCAAGGTAATTCGCGTTTATTGCGTCAAGAACATCCTGAACTCGTCTGACGATAGAGCCCATCGCTCCAAGCGAAACCTCAAGACGGATGGTGTACTGAACACCCTCCTTAAAGTAAAATTCAAAATCGGTGGTTCCGTCCGAGAAATACGAGGACTGCCAGTTATCATTGTAGTTGAACTTGAGCCTCGTAGCCTCCTCAAAGGGAACTCCGTTATAATAGCCCTTTTCACCGGGCTCCACGCCTTCGCCACTGTAAATATATAAAACTCTGGAGGTTGACATACCCTCAAGCACGTTCTGCTTGTATCTCGTAGCGAAGGAATACATACCGGTCTCACTTACGCTGAAATCGTATTCAACCCACTGTCCGACAGACTGCCACTTTTCACCGCCTATCGTGTTAAGATAGGTCTTATCGGTAGCTATCGGGGAGTTCACTGCATTTGTATTATCCGCGAGAGGATATACCGTCTGGTCCGAAACTCCCGAGAAATACTCTGATTCTATCTTTACAGCTCCGTTACCCTTTGGCGCTCCCGCGTATTCCTTAGAATACTCGGCATAGCTCTTATAGCCCGCCGCGGGAACGAGATCTATCTTGGATATAACAACAGGCTCGTTTACGCCCTCAAAGGTAAGAGTAACGTTTCCGTCATCATCAGGTCCTATAACGACCGAGAAGGGCTCCTGAATAAATCCGTTAGCATCCTTGAATACGTAAGTACTCCACTTCGGAGTAGTTCCAAGACTCTCACGAATCTCATTGTTGTCTATATCCGAGGTAAAGAAGCGAAGCGTATATTTCTCGACGAACGAGGTATTCTCAACGGTCCATACCTTAGGATAAGCGCATACAAGAAAATCAACATCCTTACCGTTCTTTTTTCCGCTCTCGATTCTGGCGTCAAGGAAGCCTGCCGCCTTCGCCTCAGAAAGGACCTCATCGGAATCCATCTTCTTGGTGATCTCAAGTCTCGCCTCGGGATAAGGCGTCGTCCAGTATTTCGACATACTTATGTAACGAGCCTCCGCAAAAGGAACCTCACCGTTTATGAGGAATATCCTTTCTACATCCGCAGACTTATTATCGATCGGGTAATACTCGACATACATGTTGTATCGCGCGGGAGCCTTGATGCTGTCGACACTCCATGTGACCTTGCCCGAATCGGGAATATAAAGACCGCTTTTACCGTTATCAACGGTTTTATCGGTAAACAATCCCGGACGGCTCGCATCAAAGGTCTTATTTGCCTCCTTGTCGCTCTCCGCATTATCGGAAAGAACAAAAGAGTTACCCTCGGCGGAAACCGTATCACCCGCATCATTGACGTAAACTCCGTCTGTGCCGAGTATAGTTACGCCACCCAACGCAGGATTGGTCTTCAAGTACTCCTCGAGCTGTACGTACTCGTTGTACGAAATCGCATTCAGTAACTCCTTAATGCTTGCCAGAGCGCTTTCTTCGGAATTTCGGGGCTGTTCGCTTGCGCTTACAGCAATTCCCGCTCCGCCGAAAACACAAAGAAACGCCAGCAAAAAGGCCGTTATTCTCTGAAATTTCGTGGTTTTCATTTGGAAAATCCCCCCTTGTAGAACGTTGCACGCGCGTATCCGGTACGCATATGCGCGCGTGCCTATTTTCATTAAAATGCTCGGCCGTCGGCTCGGTAAAAGCCGACCGAAGCGCAAACCGCCCCGAAAGCCGTAAAACTATGTTGTTATATTATCATAAAATATGAAAAAAGTCAAGCGCAAAAATCCGCAGAACACCCACCCAAAAGCCTAAAAAAAAAGCCTTGTTTCAACAAAAACCGTCATTTTTGCATCTTGACAAACTCATCGACGTTTTATGGTAAATTTGAATTACCTTTTTCCTTGTTATAACGCGCTTGTTTTTTGTTTTTTTGTGCAAAACGCACTTATTTTTTCGAGCGTTTTTCCCGCGTTATATTGTGGTAAATTTAAATTACTGTAGCATCACTTATACCCAAGTCTCAAGTTGGTAAAAAAGCACAATATTTTTGTTAAATATACACAAAAACAGCCTTGAAATTTCTACACCCTAAGACAAAAAATATTTTTGCCTTTCATCATCAATAAGCATGCAAAGTTCCTGTACCAATTCAGAAAGCATTTTCCAAAGCTCAATTTACCTTTATTTTACAAATAAACATATTTTTTACATATTGCCGCGAGCCCCCGCAAAAAAGGCATAATAAATACCCCCGCATAACGGGGGTATTTCGGTTTCGGGCATAGCCCTAATAATATCGACTGCGTACAAGTGCGCTGTGTATTGGTCTGCCAGCCACGCAAACATTACTTGCACCCGTAAACGGGCTTAATTTTAGCCTCCCTCTTGAGAGAGGTGGCAACCCAAGCGAGCAAAGGCTCGCGATGCGGTTGACGGAAGGAGTTTTTCTTGGCATAAAGTAACTAAAATTCATTATGCACGCATACTCCTTCAGTCGCCTACGGCGCCAGCTCCCTCTCGGAGGGAGCCTTTCATACAACACATTCTGCGTTGACTTTTTGTTTGCATTCTATTTATCGGCAGAGCCTCTATTGAACCCCGCCACTATGGCGGGGTTTTCATCTTACAAGCAAGGCGGCATCTCGCAAAAAGCGCAAGATGCCGCCTTGGCAAACCGAACATCTATCCTAAAATCCGATCAACGCAAAAATCCGTTAACGATCTCCTCCTCAGCTTCTTTTTCGGTAAGTCCGAGAGTCATCAGCTTTATCAGCTGCTCGCCTGCGATCTTACCTATAGCCGCCTCGTGAATAAGAGAGGCGTCGGGATTTATCGCAAGTATCTCGGGGACAGCAGAGACCGTAGCGTCATCCATAATTATAGCGTCGCACTCGGTGTGCCCCGAGCATCTGTTGTTGCCCTTTATTCTTGATATGAATTTTTGATGTGAGGAATCCCGCGCGACCGAGCGCGACACAACGTGTGTTCCCGAATTCTCACCGTTAAGCTCGACCTCAAACTCGGTTATTGCCGTTTGCGAGCCATGCGTCATTATCTTCTCCTGCACAATAAGCGTTGCATTTTTCGACACTTTTGCGGTAGTCTTTCTATTTGTCGAATCAACCCCTTTTATCTGCACAGTCTCCATTTCCATATAGGAATTTTCGTCCAATTCAACGTAGCTTTCAGGGTTCATAACATTTTTACCATTTCCGTCGCCCTGCCCGTAATGCTTTTCTATATATTTTACTCTTGCATTTTTCGCCACAAAAAAGGAGTGAACTCCGCTATGCTCAGACGTCTCATTCCCACCGTTATGAATGCCGCAGCCCGCAACGATCGTCACGTCGCAGTCCTCACCTATGTGGAAATCGTTATACACAAGCTCCTTAAGCCCGCTTTGAGAGAGTATGACAGGTATATGCAAGCTTTCGTTCTTAGTTCCTGCCTTTATATATATGTCGATACCGGGCTTATCGCTTTTTGCCGCTATTTCTATATTTTCCGAGGAATTTTTACCGTAAAGCTCACCGTTTACACGCAGCGAGTATGCCCCCTGCGGCACGTCGTGAAGCCCCGCGACCTCCTCAAGAAGTCTCTTTTGAACGTTATCCATCATAACCGAAAGCCCCCTTAAGATTTTCTTGTATAGTAGCAGCCCGAGCGTACATCCATAAGCTTGGGAAATACATCGTTTTTGTTCCCGTAATCAGCAACTCCGCCATTCGCAAGCACCACTATCTTGTCAGCGATATTGAGTATTCGCTCCTGATGGGATATTATAATTATCATTCCGTTAGTGCGCTCGTGCATTTTTTCAAAGACCTCTATAAGATTATTAAAGCTCCAGAGATCTATTCCCGCCTCGGGCTCATCGAAAACCGAGATCCTTGTTCCGCGAGCGTTTATCATTGCGATCTCGATACGCTTAAGCTCACCGCCCGAAAGCGAACCGTCAACCTCTCGATTAACATAATCCTTAGCGCAAAGCCCGACCTCCGAAAGATAGGAGCAAGCCTCCGAGATCGTAGCGGATTTTCCCGCAGCAAGCGAAATAAGATCCTTTACCTTGATCCCCTTGAAGCGCACGGGCTGTTGAAAAGCAAAGCTTATACCCGCCCTCGCTCTTTCGGTTATGGACATATCGGTAATGTCCTCTCCGTTCATAAAGATCCTTCCCTCTGTCGGCTTGATTATACCTGCAATAAGCTTAGCTACGGTCGATTTTCCGCTTCCGTTAGGTCCTGTTATAGCGATAAATCTATCATCAAGCGTCAAATTCACATTCTTTAATATCTCCTTATCCCCAACAGAATAAGAAACGTTTCTGAATTCTAACATCTGAAAACCTCTGCAATAAATCATATTCCTTGATATTATACCTCACTTCAACGCTTTTTTCAAGTCAATTTAAAAAATTTTCGCCGTAAATTCAACACCTCGGTATTGCAAAAAACCTTTTGCTGTGATATAATTATGCCAGAAATCATAAAAGCAAAGAGTCGCAAGCTGCGCCTATACATAAGCAATTGTGATGATTTTTACAACAAAACTCCGATTTTACCACGTTTTTTCAAGAAAAACCGTAGCAAATAAGTGTTAAAAATTAAAATGCAAGGAGCAAAAAATATGCAATTAAGAGCACCCGCATATCCGCTTATAACGGTAGATCCCTATTTCAGCGTCTGGTCTCCGTCAAACAAGCTTAATGAATCGAATACTGTTCACTGGACAAACAGTCCGAATACTATATCGGGAATCGCAACCATTGACGGTAAAAAATACCGCGTGATCGGAAGCACCGCATCGGATATTCCCGCAATGAAGCAAGTATCGAGCAACTGCACCGCATTTTCAACGGTATATACCTTTGAGGACAGCGGAGTTCGCCTGACGCTAACGTTTTCTACGCCTCTGCTTATCACAGACCTTGCCCTCATCTCCCGCCCCGTAAGCTATCTCGAGATCAAAAAGGATAGCATAGACGGAAAGCGTCACGAGGTAAAGTTCGAGCTTTCGGTCTATGAGGAAATATGCATAAACCTCTTAAAAGAAGAAGCGGTCGAATGTGAGCTTATCGACCTGGGAAATCTGAAAAGCGCAAAAATCGGCTCAAAGGCTCAAAAGATCCTTTGCCAATCGGGAGACGACGTCCGCATCAATTGGGGCTACTTCTATCTCACAACAAGCGGGGAGGCTTGGACATCCGAGCAGAAGGACGAATCGGACGGTTCTGTCATAAGCACGGTAGGCGCTACCGTTGAGGTAAAGGATTCAACTCTTATAACATTCGCCTATGACGATGTATCAAGCATCGAATATTTTGGCAAGCATCTTAACGCTTATTGGAAAAAAGACGGATCAAGCATCCTCGACCAGATAAAAACGGCGCACAGAGATTACAAAACGGTAATGAACCGTTGCAACGTATTCGCAAGAGATATGTTCTGCGACGCAGTCCGCGCGGGCGGAGAAAAATACGCGGAGATCCTTGAGCTTGCATACCGTCAGGTAATTGCCGCTCACAAGCTGGTAGTAGATACCGAGGGCAATCTCCTCTTTATCTCAAAGGAATGCTTCTCAAACGGATGCGCCGCAACCGTTGACGTGACCTACCCTTCAACGCCTCTTTTCCTTATATATAATCCTGAGCTTGTAAAGGCTATGCTTCGCCCGATTTACAAATATTCCCGTTCTGAAGAATGGACCTTTGATTTTGCCCCTCACGACGTGGGTCAGTATCCTCTCCTTAACGGTCAGGTATACGGCGAAAACGCGCTGCACATGCAGATGCCCGTCGAGGAATGCGGAAACATGATAATTATGGAAGCGGCAATAGCCCTCGCGACAAAAAGCACAAGCTTCGCGGACGAGCATTTCGAGCTCCTCGAAACCTGGGTAAAATATCTTATAGAAAACGGAAAAGACCCCGAGAATCAGCTTTGCACCGATGACTTTGCGGGACATCTGGCACACAACTGCAATCTCTCGCTCAAGGCTATCATGGGTATCGCTTCTCTCGGAATCCTCTACGGCTTGAAGAAAAACAAGCGCGAGGAAAGAAAATACCTTTCGCTTGCCCGCGCGATGGCTGACGATTGGGCAAAACGCGCCTCCAACGGCGACGGAAGCTACCGTCTCGCATTTGATAAGCCCGACACATTCAGCATGAAATACAATATCGTCTGGGATAAGCTCTTCGGAACAAATATAATGTCGAAAACCGTTATCGAATCGGAATTCGCAAGCTACCGAAGCAAAATGCACCCCTACGGGCTTCCGCTCGATTCACGCATGCCATACACCAAGAGCGACTGGCTCATATGGACCGCTACTCTCACCGAGGACCGCGACGAATTTATCGACTTTGTAGAGCCCCTTTGGACATTCTACAACTACTCACCATCGCGCGTCCCTATGACCGACTGGTACTATACCATTACAGGAGAACACAGGGCGTCACGCAGCTCGGGATTCCGCACAAGCTTCAGAAACCGCACGGTTCAAGGCGGTCTCTTTATAAAGCTTATGGAATACAAGCAGAGCGTAAGATATAAAAAGTAAAATCATTCGGCTTACACGGCAGCCGAAAGCAAAAAAGGTGTCTCAAATGCAAATTTGAGACACCTTTTTATTTATTATATTATTATACTTCGGTTACACAGTCTTTCCGTTATAAGTGAAAAAGCACTTTATATCGGTCGTTCCGCTCTTTCCGTAGCAGCCCGCAAACCAATAGGTAGAATTATTCGTTTCTGTATTGAGATTACCGATATTTATTCCGTGGCTTTTATACAGATCGTAGGACGGCTTGGCATTAGACGAGGTCGTAAGCTTATTCGCAAGATCGATAGTTGACGGAATAACGAGAGCCTTTGCGGCAGCCGCGGCATACCCTTCGGCAGTTCCCGCCGCCTGAACACCGTGGTGAGGCACCTGCAGATAATCGCATTTAAGAGAATACTTTGAACCCTTGGACTGTTGGCCTACCATAAAATCCCACGCAGGCTCGTTTGCGTCACCCGTCATAAGTATCTTCTTGCCGCCAACGGTAAGCATCATTACCAAGGAATTGGTATTTACATCGTTTCTTGAGTCAGGAGGAAGGACCTCGGGGGTACAAAGCACGTTTATTTTTATTTTATCAAGATTTATCTCCTCACCGTAGGTAAGTCTGCGCATCTTCGCATTCGGAAAAGCGTTTTTAAGGTGATTCTGAACGCCGTACCCCTCGGAATTCATCGGGTTCATCCAGAACTCCTCAACCTCAATAACGTCCTTGATGGTAGCCGCGTTAGCGTAATAATATTCTATAAGCGCACCGTAGTGGTCTCCGTGATCGTGAGTCATAACCCACGCGGCAACCTTTACCTTTTTAGTACCCGCGATCTCCTGTAACGCTTCAAGCATAAAATTCTTTACGCTTCCGTTTCCGCCGTCGTATACCAAAAGACGTCCGTCTGAAAGCTTATATACCAAAAACATTCCGTTTCCGTAGGTGTCGGCAGGGGTACTCGCGGAAAGAATATATCCCTTCACCGTATAGGGCTTTGAGGTATCGGGCTTTTCGGTAGCACCCGACGCGTCGTCCTTATCGGTCTTGGCGGTATCCTTGTCACCGACAGACGCCGAGGTATCGCTAAAAAGCTCTGACGAGCTATCCGAGGACGACTCAAAAGCTCCCGTTCCGCTTCCCGAGTCCGTTTCATCACCCGTCGCCTGACAAGAGCAAAATGAAAGTCCCAGAATAACCGAAATAACAAATGCCGTAATTTTGAAAAACGCTTTCATGATTTTATTTCTCTCCCTGTTTATTTTCACTTTTGAACATCTTCCGTCGGTCAAACGGTATAACCGTTTATTTGACACTCTTGGTAGTTACCACATTAGCGCCGGTATCAAGTATATTTTCTATAACCACAGCTCCTAAAGGAGTACCGCGATCAACCCTTGCTCTGTTTATAAGCGTCATACAGTCAAGCATAAGCTCCTTGGGAACGGTTTTATCGGTCTTTACGGGAACAACTCCGCCGCCCGCAACGGCAACCGTCGTCGTAATAGTTCTGCGCGGTGCGGTACACTCGGTATTTGCGTATTCCTCTCCGCGCTTACAGGTGTGGCCGTTTACCGAAAGAACCCTTTTGCTCTCGTCAAGCTCAACGGTTATCTGACACCCCTTAGGGCAAACTATACATGTTAATTCTCTCGTCATATCAAATCCCTCTCAATCAAGCTCAAGGCTAAAGGAAAGAGTGCCGCCGACAACGCCCTCCAGCATTTCTTCGGTAAGGACAACTGTCTCCATCTCGCCGGGAGCAACCTTTTGCTTTTTTCTGTTAATTATAACGCGCTCGCCGTCCTTAACAACTATCCGAGCGTCTCTGTAAACGTCGGAGACTCTGAAATAAACAGTGACCTTCTTCTTAGAGGTGATCCTTTGCGGAACGGTATATCTTATCCTTCCGTCAGTCGAAAGCTTTATATCGGCGTTTTTCTTTATCGCGCCCGAAAGATATTCCGCCGCCGCGCGACCCGCTATCTCGGCTTCCTCAGAGACGTAATCAACAAGATCGTGAACGTGAAGCACATTTCCGCAAGCAAAAACACCATCAAGCGCAGTTTGTCTGTCCTGATCGACCAACGCTCCGTTAGTAACTCTGTCAAGAGATATCCCCGCGCTCTTGGTAAGCTCGTTTTCGGGGATCAGTCCGCAGGAAAGCAAAAGCGTATCACATTCTATAAAGCGGCGAGTGCTTGCGATAGGCTTTCTTTTCTCGTCGACCTGAGCAACTGTAACACCCTCAACGCGCTCCTTGCCGTGTATTTCAACAACAGTGTGGCTGAGCATAAGCGGTATGCCGAAATCGTTAAGGCACTGTTCTATATTTCTCGCAAGACCGCCCGAATAAGGCATAAGCTCGCAAACAGCCTCAACGCTTGCGCCCTCAAGAGTCATTCTTCTCGCCATGATAAGACCTATATCGCCGGAGCCGAGAATGACGACTTTTTTTCCGGGCATATAGCCGTCTATATTAACAAAACGCTGTGCAGTTCCCGCCGTAAATATCCCCGCAGGTCTCATTCCCGCAATATTCAGCGCACCCTTCGGTCTTTCGCGGCAGCCCATAGCAAGTATAATAGCTCCCGCCTCTATCTGAAACATTCCGTCATCGGAGCTCATAGCCGTAACAATTCTTCCGTCGGTTATATCAAGCACCATTGTATTGAGTTTAAACTCTATATTTCTTTCAAGCACCTGAAGCTCGTACCTATAGGCATACTCGGGACCGGAAAGCTCTTCTTTGAAGCGGTGAAGCCCAAAGCCGTTATGTATACACTGCTTGAGTATTCCGCCGAGTCCCGAATCACGTTCAAGTATAAGGATATCCCTGACGCCCGCATCGTAAGCGGCAACCGCCGCCGCCATTCCCGCAGGGCCTCCGCCAATAATAACAAGATCCTTTCTCATCATATCAGTTATCCCCTTTTGTTTTAGAATAATTTATAACCGAGCCCTTGCCGAATTTCGTTATAGCGTCGATAGACGTACCAAGCTCGCGCGCAAGGATAGCAACTACCGCGGGAGAGCAAAAGCCGCCCTGACATCTGCCCATTCCGCCCCTCGTTCTGCGCTTGACTCCGTCAACGTCACGCGCGGGCGGATTTGTATGTATCGCCTCAACTATCTCACCCTCGGTTATTCCCTCGCAACGGCAAACTATGCGGCCGTATCTCGCGTCCCTTGCGATAACCTCGTTTTTCTCCTCCATTGAGGACTCACGAAATTCATGCGCAGGCTTACGGTAAGGATTAAAGTCCGCCTTTTTCTCGAATTTTACTCCGTTTTGCGCAAAAAGCTCAACTACATATTCGGCGATAGCGGGAGATGAGGTAAGACCCGGACTTTCTATTCCGCCAAGAGTCACAACTCCGTCTCTGTATTTTATAATAAAATCTCCGACGTCACCAACGGCGCGAAGTCCGCAGAATGACGTTATAACCTTTCCAAAAGGAATTCCGCTCACGTTATCAAGCGAGCCCTTGACTATCATATCAAAGCCCTCTGCCGTTACGGAATTGTCCTCCTTGTCCTCCATATCAACGGCGGTAGGACCTAAGAGCAGGTTACCGTCAACAGTCGGGGAAACGAGGATTCCCTTTCCCATCTTCGTGGGTGTATGGAAGACCGTTCTCTTAACGAGCGAGCCGCACTCCTTATCAAGTATCATATATTCGCCTCGGCGAGGATGCACGCTAAAGCCTCCGTCACCCGTCATATCCGCTATCTTATCGGAATACAGGCCCGCTGAATTAACAAAATAGCGGGTATTAACGCTTCTTCCGTCGGTCGCTCTTATAACGTATCCGCCGTCAGTCTTTTCTATATCGCATACCTCAAAATCAAGCAAAAGCTCGGCGCCGTTATCCATAGCGTTTCCGACAGCCGCAATGCAAAGCTCGTAAGGACATACTATAGCCCCCGTTTTTGCAAGCAAAGCGCAGGAAAGCTCGGGGTTAAGATTAGGCTCTATCGCCATAAGCTCGTCATGCTCAAGTATAGACAAGCCCTTAACACCGTTGGCAAGTCCGCGCTCGTATATCTCCTCGACCTCCTTACGTTCGTTCTCAAAAGCCACGACCAAGGACTCGTTTCTGTCAAATTTTACGCCAAGCTCGCGCGCAACAGACTCCATCATCTCAGAGCCCCTGACGTTCATCCTTGCCTTCATAGAACCGACCTTCGCGTCAAAGCCCGCGTGAACTATAGCACTGTTTGCCTTAGTCGCACCCATAGCAACGTCGCTCTCCTTCTCAACAAGACAAACGCGCAGATCATATTTTGAAAGCTCGCGTGCGATCAATCCACCGACGACGCCCGCTCCAATTACCACTATATCGTACATAATATCTTACCTTTCGCTCAGGATATTTTTTAACCGCTAAAATAGATTACTCCAAATTATATTTTACCATAAAAGCCACCTCAAGTCAATAGATAAACCGCTTCTTTTTTCACCGAAAAATCAGCTCCGCTAACGAAGTCTTTAAAAGCTGAAAAACAAAAAATCCTCTGCCCGAT
>JAFQPL010000067.1 GCA_017411785.1 Clostridia bacterium | reverse complement strand
CCTCCCTTGTGTAAAGGGAGGTGGCACGGCTTGCCGTGACGGAGGGATTGTAAAAAGAAGAACCTCAACAAAACAATCCCTCAGTCAGCTTCGCTGACAGCTCCCTTTGCACAAGGGAGCCTTTCGTTGAATCCAACCTTTCGCCTACAGAGGCATTATAAATCTGTTGTCGGAAGTTTGTTTGCAGTTGCCTTCTCCAGTGGGAGAAGGTGTCACCGATAGGTGACGGATGAGGTGTCGGCAGTGGTCGGTATGCACCGACAGGCAAACTCGGGCATAGCGGTATTAAATTTCAAGCCGCAAACCCCGATAGCATAATTTAATAATAAAATAAACGCTCAACCGAGAACAAATCTCGATTGAGCGTACTTTTTTTGAAAAATAGCCCTAAAACTTTTTGCAAGAAAAGTTTTTGGCGCTACCTTTTTTCAAAAAGGTAGCAAAAACTTTTGGCTCAAACTAATATTATCCGATAGACGGAGAGTCTGAGCTGTCGTCCTCGTCAGAGCTTGTGGGAGGAGCTATCGGAGTCGCACCGGGAAGCGTGCATCCCTTGCTTACAACGTCGAAGGTCTTTCCGTTCGAGGTGAAGAAGAGCATCGTCACACCGCTGTCATCGGTAACATGCGCGTATCCGTTCTTGCCAACGCCCATTTCGATGGTCGGTATCTTGTGAAGCACTGTGCTCTTGAATTCCGCGGGGGATTTCTTTGAGCCGTCGGTTGAAACGTAGATGGTCGTTTCGGAATCACCGTCCTCGGTGCTTATGCTTGTCTCGGAGAAGTAAACTGTGTTTACCGATACTCTCAGGGAGTCTGCGTCAGCGTTGGTGGATATCTTACTCTTGTTACTGTCGCTATCCTTTGAGGAATCCCAGAAGCGAAGTGTCAGCTTTGTGTTTGCCTGAGTTTCGCTTCCCTCGTTATAGAAGATGTAGAGGTCGCCCTTTTGCGTAATAACGAAATCGGTTACGCAGGGGTCTATCTTCTTAACATTTGTGAAATCGTCGGAGCCGAGCGTAACTCTTACGAGCTGGTCGTTGTCATCCTTCATAATGTAGAAGAAATATTTTCCGTCAACCGAGAACTTACCCTCCGCATCGGCTATCTTTATTGCCTTTGCTTTTTTGGAGAGATAGTAGGTTGAAACGCTTTCGCTCTCGGTTACCGTGGTGTTGCCGCTGTTCTCATCCTCGTCCTCATCCTCGTCCTCGTCGTAGCTCACGGAAACTTCCTTTACCGTAAAGTAGCTGTTAAGCAAGGAATCGGTGTAAAGCACTCTTGAATCGGGGTTTACGGGAGTGAACACTCCATAAGTAAGATTCTTGGGGTTCTTATCGCCTACCTGATAGAAGCATGAGCCTACGCCCTTCGCTGTGTCCATCCAGAAAACTATCTCGTTTCCGTCCGCGTTCATAGCGGTAATGCCGCCGAACACACCCTTGTTGCTGTCAAGGATGCGCTTGGGAGCGGGCTCTTTTTCCTTGGCGTCTATATAGTAAAGACTGCCTGCGTCATCGGTAGCGTAAACGTATCTTCCGTTGGGGGAGAGCGCTACGGGCGTAAAACGCGCCTGAGTGAATTCTGTGCCCGAGTTCTTATAGTACTGAAGAACCTTTACGCCTTCGGTGGTCTTGCTTTCAACGGTGTATACTACTGTTTTTGAATCTGCCGATATTATAAAGTCCTTTGCGGTTGGCTCCTTGGTGATCGGGTTATCGCTGTTACCGCCGAGGTAACGGCTGATGGTATCCTCGTGCTTGTAGATCACACCAGGCTTTATCTCGGAGTAGTGGAGACATTCGTCAACGAGTCCCTCAAGAGTATCAAGCTTTTTACCCGTGAGAATATGGATCCTTGTTCCGCCGTCACTGTCGAAGCTGTCGCTGTCGACCTTTTCGAGTATGTATGCGAAGGCGTTGTTCGCGGCGGGAATAAGCTTTATTTCGTTTTCAAATGTTTCATTGATCTCATCGCCGTTTACGAGAACGTGATATTTTCCGTCATCGTCGATATAGGAGAAATAAACGGTATCATTTATCGTAAGACCTGAGCCTGATGTATTAAATACAGCGACTGCCACTATTATAAGCAAAATAACGGCGATCACCGCGATTATTGCGATAATAAAGGGGAGGAAGCGCTTTGAGCCTGAGCTTTTCCTGCTGCGCGAGGGCTCAGTATTTCTTTTTGGCTCGTTGCTTCTTTCGGGCGACTGCTTTTTGCTTGGCTTTTTACGATTTTCCGCAGAGCCTGAGGTGAAGCTGCCAAAATCGTCTTCATCGGCTTTTGCAAACATAGCGGAGTCGTTTTGTGCTACGTGCTTGCCATTGCTATACGCCTCTGTTCCCGCGTACGCTGCGGCGGGCGTCATATTGTTTTTATAGAGCATATTTACCTCCGAAAAAATATATAAAAGTACATTATATTCAAATTTATAATAATTATACCATACAAGCAATATTTCTGCAATACAAATTTCATAAAAAAGTATGAACAAAATGTAAATAACAAGCCTGAAAACACAATATGTTGTGTCATTCTCGGTCGAAAAACCGCTTATTTTGCGATAATCGATCTTGTCTTATAAAAACTGTCTGCTTTTAAGTCATAATCTGAGTTTACTGTGCATAGATTTTAGCAGACCTATTGATCGGGAGGAAAAAATGAAGGATGCGGAAATTCGTACGGATTTTTCCCGTGGGCCGCTTGAGCAGCTGAAGGAATATTTTCCGTCGGGACTTTATTTTTCGCTTTTGCGTTCCGCCGAGCTTCTTAAGCCTTATGAGCGGATAGAGGAGCTAAGGCTTCGCGCAAACTCCTATGCTTGCTTTACGGTTGGCGGGCAGGGAAAAAGAAAAAATTTTACTACCTCTGTTTTTTTTAGCGAGGACGAGCTTCGCGAGGCTTTTAATTTTATGTGCAGAGGCTCGCTTTATGCTTACAGCGAGAGCATAATAAAGGGGTACGTGAGCTTGCCCTCGGGAATCAGAGTAGGTGTTTGCGGCAGGGCATCTGTTGAGGGAGGACGAATAATCGGAGTTTATGATATCTCCGCGCTTAATATACGTATCCCTTGGAGCGTTGCCTCCTTGCCCGAGGAGATCCTCGTTGGAATAAGAGCCAACGCGCGGCTTGGGATAGGAACTCTTATCTTTTCGCCCCCCGCGCAGGGCAAAACGACCTGCCTTCGTTCTCTTTGCCGTTTTCTTCCGCTTGGAGATGAGGCTATGAGAGTAGCCTTGGTCGATACTCGCGATGAGCTTTCCTCGCTTTGCGTCGGCGATCGGCTCTCCTTGGACAGACTCGTTGGTTATCCTAAGGCCGAGGGGATACGGATAGCTACTCTTTTTATGAATCCCGAGGTGATAATATGCGACGAGATAGGCGGAGAGAGCGAAGCTGCCGCGATACTTGATTCTCAGAATTGCGGGGTGCCTCTTATAGCTACGGCGCATGCCCCGAATCTTTCGGCTCTTATGCGCAGGCGGGGGATAACCGTTTTACATAACGCACGCGTATTTGGCTCGTATCTTTCATTGCGGATAGGCGAGGGCGGAGGATTTTGCTGCTCTGCGTATTCTTGGGAGGAGGCTGACAGACTTGTTTGCGGTGATAGGCTCGGTATTGATATTTATTAGCGCTATCGCGATCGCCGATCGGTTGCTTGACGGCGTTGACGCTTATATTCGCGGAGTAAGCGCTGTCCGTGTGATACTTGAGCGTACAAAGGTGCTTATCGAGTGCTACGCTTTGCCTGCCGATGAGATTTTAAAGCGTATTGACGCTTCGCTTTTTGCCGACTGCGGATATGCGGGAGAAGCTCCTAAAAGCTTTGCGGAGCTTGCCGAGGGCGCAAAAATATCCGACGGAGAGACCGCAGAGCTTTTCTCTGCGTTTTCAAGGGATTTCGGAAAGAGCTACCGTCAGGACGAGCTTTCACGCTGCGCTCTTTATCTTGAGCGGCTTCGCTCCCGCGAGCAAAAGCTTCTTAAGGAGGCGGCAAAGAGGAAAAAGATCATAATCACGCTTTCAATATGCTCGGCACTCGCTTTGGTCATATTGATTTTATAAATAGGATCTCGCTTTAGCGGTTGGATTTTGAAAAGGAATTTAGGGAATATGGAAATTGGACTTATACTTAAAATTTCGGGAATAGGAATTCTTGTTGCTATCGTCTCCTCGATACTCTCCAAAAGCGGACGGGACGAGCAGGCTATGCTCGTTACCGTTGCGGGAATAATTGTCGTTATGCTTATGCTCGTTGACGAGGTCGGAGGCCTTATAGAGAGCGTGAGAACGATTTTTGAGCTGTAATGTCGGCGGTTCTGCGCGCGGCGGGAATAGCGCTTATAGCTCTTGTCGCCCTGCTTGTATTGAAGAATCTCTCAAACGGGGTTGCGGTTCTTTTGCGGGTGGGGGCTACTGTTCTGATCTTCGGGGCGGTCGTATTTGAGCTTTCGCGCGGGATAGCGGAGATACGCGACATCTCGTTTGGAATAGTTGGAGAAAATTCATTCGTTGCCTCTGCGCTCGGT
The DNA here is from genome assembly GCA_017411785.1 of Clostridia bacterium. Taxonomy (GTDB): domain Bacteria; phylum Bacillota; class Clostridia; order Oscillospirales; family CAG-272; genus HGM12713. The sequence goes on along the minus strand of JAFQPL010000067.1, from coordinate 4,920 downwards.
GTAATGCTGAAGGCATTGGGGATATCCCTTGTTGCCCGCGTTTGCTCGGATATCTGCAGGGATTGCGGTGAGGGCGGACTTGCCTCGGGCGTTGAGACGGTCGCGGGGGTGGTTATCTTTTCTCTTTCGCTTCCCGTTCTCAAGGAGATCCTCGGCTTTGCTTCCGAGCTACTTTCGAGAGGCGGTTGAGGTGGAGAAATGAAAAGGCTTTTTCGCGCGCTCTGCGCTTTTGTATTTTTTATTTGTTTTTTTGCGCTTTTTTCTCTGAGCGCAAGCTGTGCCGAGGCGTCGGTCTCGATACCCGAGGAGGAATGGACGGGCTTTGCCGAAGCGGTTCCCGAGGAGGTATCGTCGTATTTTCCCGACGGCGCTCTTGAGGATGGGGAGAGCTATGCTCAGGCAATAGAGAAAATGACCGAGCCTAAAAATATAGTAAGCGCCTTGCTTGAGCTTTCGGGAGTGGAGATGGGGGAGGCTTTGCGTCTTCTTGCGGTCCTTTCGGGAGTAGTGCTTGTTTCGGCTGTTCTTTCCGCCGTGGGAGCGCAGAGTGAAAATCCAACGCTTTGCGCGGTGATGAGATTTTGCTCGCTTGGGGCTTTGTTTTGCTCCGTCGGTTACACCTTTTATTCGCATTTCGAACGCTTGGAGATCTTTTTTGAGCGTATAGCTTTGCTTGTAAACGGTATGATACCCGTGACCGCAAGTCTTTGGGCTTTAGGCGGAAACGTAAGCACCGCAAGCGCGGGGAGCGCGACTCTTTACTGCTTTCTCACCGTTATAGAAAAGCTTTGGGCGGCAAGCGCGATCCCGATTTTTGTTTTACTTATAATGCTTGGATTTTGCGACGTTCTTTGCTCTGAGCTCAGAACAGGCAGAGTTGTTGGAACGGTTAAGCGTGTTTACGGCTTTTTTCTCGGTCTTTCGATGACGGTGCTGCTCTCATCACTTGCGGCGCAGACTGCTCTTACCGCGGTTGCCGACGGAGTAAGCGCGCGGGCGGGAAGGCTTGTGAGCAGTACCGTGATCCCTATAGTGGGAGGAAATCTCGGTGAGGCGCTGCGAACGGTTGCGAGCAGCGTGACCTATCTTAAGAGTATATTCGGTGTGGGCGGAATAGTTATGATAGCGCTTTTGACGCTGCCTATGGCGATCTCGGTGCTTCTTACAAGGTTCGTTTTCGGTGTTTGCTCGGCGCTTGCCGATATAATAGGCTGCGCAGAGGAGGCAAGATTGCTCAACGCCTTCTCCGAGGCGTACGGATGTATGCTTGCGGTAGTCTGCGGCGTGGGAATGATGTTTGTGCTTTCGCTTTGTATTTTTATGAAGACCGCGGTTGCCGCGGCGTAGGAGCTTTTGAAAATGAGAGAATATTTTTTGGGTCTTATTGCCTTTGCGTTTTTTGGCGCGGTGATCCTTTCGCTTGCGCCGTCGGGAACGCCGAGGAGATATCTTCGCTTGCTTTGCGGGCTTTGCAGTATAGGATGTATAGCTTTGCCGATATTTGACATAGCCTCGGGCGAGGGAGTTTCCGCCGAGAGCTTTGCGGCAATTTTTGATGCCGACAGAGAGATAGACGGAGCAAACGTTGAAATTTACAATTCGGCAATAAATTCTGCCTCTGTCGATAATGCCGAGCTTGCTTTGAAGGAGCGTATATCGGCGGAGCTTGATTCCGATTACGACGCTATTGACGTTGAAATATCGCTTGCCGAATCCACCTCGGGAGCATACATTGAGCGGATTTGGATTTATATATATCCTTCGGGAATCGCGCTTGACCCCGCGAGGATAGAATCGACAGTCGGAGAGGTCTTTGACGCGCCCTGCGAGTTTGTTTACCGCGGAAAATAAATTTATTGTTGAAGTCGCTTTTTATTAAACGGATCGGAGAAAATATTGCTATGTCGAAAAATACAATTTTTAAGCTTTTTAAGTCGAAAAAGATATATCTTCTCGCGTTTGTTGCCCTGATAGGTGTTTTGCTTGTTTTTTTCGGCTCGCGTAAAAGCGAGAGCGTGGAGACTGTTGCGGACAGTATTGAGGAGCTTGACCCGTCTGCCTATGCGGAGTCGGTCGAGAAGCGTGTGGAGGAGCTTTGCAATCGCGTTGACGGTGTCAGCGGAGCCTACGCCGTTGTTACTCTTAAGGGCGGATATCGGGCTATCTATGCCGTTGACAGTCAGTCGGGCGGCAATTCCTCAAAAAACCAGACCGTTGTTATCGGGAGCGGGCGCGAGGAGCAGGCAATTCTCGAGGGCTACAGCTATCCCGAGATCGCGGGCATAGGCATAGTTTGCCGAGGCGGAGACAGCTATGAAATAAAAAACAAAATAGTTTCGCTTTTATCCTCGACCTTTAATTTAAGCGCAAATAAAATATTTGTAGTAGGTTCATAGGCATATTTTTTTCCTGCCGTTAATATATATGTACCGTAGTAAAAATGAAATTTCGGAGGAGAATATTTATGAAACAAGAATCCTTTAAGGAAAAAGTCGGCAATTTTTTCTCTAAGCTCGGCAAGAAAAATCTTATTATAATTGCGTCCTTTGCGGTTGTGGCTGTTGCGCTCGTTGTCGGAATAACCGTTTTCAACCGTTCCGACGATAAGGGCTTTGATTACAGTCAGGGCGCGGGTATGCAGGATGTGAACGGTGAGAGCGATAAGGAGACCGAATCAAAAAAAGACAGCGTGGATACTTATTTTTCGAGCGTTGAGCTTGATCGCAAGCGCACTCGCGACGAGGCTCTTGAGGTTTTGCAGGGCGTTGTTGACAATGCTTCCTCAACCGAGGAGGCGCGCGCTTCGGCTCTTGCTGAGATAAGTGTTATCGCGAAGACTATGGAAAGCGAAGCTAACATTGAAACTCTTATTGAGGCAAAGGGCTTTGAGGAGTGCGTTGCCGTGATCAAGGATGATAGCGCGAGCATCGTTGTAAAGAGTGATGGTCTTCAGGCAGCTCAGATCTCTCAGATAAATGAGATAGTTTACGAGCAGGCAGGTATTTCTCCCGTAAACATAAAGATAATTCAGAGATAATATTTGTAATTGTTTAATTTAACACGAAAAATCCCCCGTTTGCATATATTTTTACTGTGATGAAAAAATATGCAAGGGGGGATTTTTATGCTTGAAAATGTCTGTGCGGGCGTTGTTCCCGAGTTTTTTGCCGCCGCTAACAGCGGACGGGGCTTTGTCAGCTTTTATGACGAGATATTCAATACCGATAAAATCAAACGCCGTTTTCTTATAAAGGGCGGTCCGGGGACGGGGAAAAGCACGCTTATGAGGCGTGTTGCCGATTCTGCTCACTGTAATGGCGCGCAGGTCTGTCTTTACCGTTGCTCCTCTGATCCGTCCTCTCTCGACGGGGTGCTTATCAACGGTGAGATCGCCGTGTTAGATTCAACCGCTCCGCATGCCGTTGAGCCCGAGCTTGTTGGCGCGCGTGATTCTATAGTGGATCTGGGCGCGTTCTGGGACGTTTCCCGTCTTTCTGCCGAGCGCGAAAGGATAAGTGCGCTCACCGATGAAAAAAAGCGAGCATACTCGCTTGGCTATCGCTTTTTAGCTTCGTCCATGCAGTGTGATATTGCCGCGCGCGAGCTTTTACGTCCTTACGTTGATCTTGCTCGGATCAAAAGAACTGCTCGCCGCTTGACTCGCGCTATTCCGAGGGATTCATCCTATGAGCGTCACGTTGGTCTGTTGAGCGCGATAGGAATGAACGGCAGGTACTCTCTTGACACCTACCGTCGCCTTGCAAAGCGTGTCTTTCTTATAGAGGCTCATTACGGATTGGAAAATCTGCTCCTCTCGGAGATCTGTGCCTTTGCTTTAGAAAATCAAAACAAGATAAGCGTTTCATATAGTCCGCTTTGCCCCGAGATTCCCGACGCCGTTTATTTTGAGCGTGAGGGTGTCGCTTTTCTTATCGCTCCGCCAAGGACTAAGGGCGCTATCTCTCTTGCCCGCGCGCTTGATCTTTCTCATTTTTCAAAAAATGAAAGGAATTTGTTGAAATCAAGAGTGAGAAACGCCCAAAGTACCTCAGACTCTCTTGTTGATTCTGCTATACTCGAGCTTTCGCTTGCGGGTAAAGCGCATTTCGAGCTTGAAAAAATATATAGCTCCGCTATGGATTTTTCACGGCTTGAGGGGGTAGTAGTTAGTTTGTGTTAAAGATTTAGGTCGCTTTTTTGAAAAAAAGCTCCGCAAAAAACTTTCTTGCAGAAAGGTTTTTGGGAGTTTTCAAAAAACTTCGCTCGACCTTTATCAGTTCTACGCCGTCGGGGCTTGAGGCTTGAATTTTGATGGCACTATGCCCGAGTTTGGCTGTCGGCACCTCATCCGTCACCTGACGGTGACACCTTCTCCCACTGGAGAAGGCAATCGTAAGGCGTTGTTCCGACAACAGATTTTTAATGCTTTTATAGGTGAAAGCTTGATTTATCGAAAGGCTCCCTTGTGTAAAGGGAGCTGACGCCGAAGGCGGCTGAGGGATTGTTTTGTTAAGGTTCTTCTTTTTACAATCCCTCCGTCACGGCAAGCCGTGCCACCTCCCTTTACACAAGGGAGGCTTGGGTGACTTTACGCCGACAACAGATTTTTAATGAAGCTATTGACAGAATTTCGACTTTCGTGAGCCTTCTCTTGTGAGAGAAGGGGGACCGCGATAGCGGTGGATGAGTAGCGGCGTATTTAACAATAAAAAAATAAACGCTCAATCGAGATTTGTCTTGGTTGAGCGTTTATTTATTTTTATAAGCTATTGAAAAAAAGCAAAAAACGTGCTATAATGTTAAAGTAACTACCCGTGGCACAGCTGGATAGCGCATCAGACTCCGACTCTGAAGGTCATGAGTTCGAATCTCATCGGGTAGGCCAATAAAAAAGCAAGTCTTGGGGCTTGCTTTTTTTGT
>JAFQPL010000066.1 GCA_017411785.1 Clostridia bacterium | reverse complement strand
GTTCTCTCAACTCCAAGGCTTGGCTCAACAACGTAAGGAATATAGTGCTCGTTCGTTTCGGGGTCAAAATAAGTAAGATCCTTACCCGAGGTATTCTGATGCTGAGTAAGGTCATAGTCGGTTCTGTCGGCAACGCCCCAAAGCTCACCCCATCCGAACGGGAAAAGGAACTCGAAGTCGGTTGTCGCCTTTGAATAGAAGCAAAGCTCCTCAGGGTCGTGGTCGCGGAGTCTTATATTCTCCTCCTTGAGACCTATCGCAAGCAACCAATCGCGGCAGAAGCTTCTCCAATATGCAAACCACTCAAGGTCGGTTCCCGGCTTGCAGAAGAACTCAAGCTCCATCTGCTCAAACTCACGTACTCGGAAAATAAAGTTTCCGGGAGTTATCTCGTTACGGAAGGATTTTCCTATCTGAGCAATACCGAAAGGAAGCTTCTTTCTCGTAGTTCTCTGAACGCTTACAAAGTTCGTAAATATTCCCTGCGCGGTCTCGGGACGAAGATATACTGTGTTTTTTGCATCCTCGGTAACACCCTGGAATGTCTTAAACATAAGATTGAACTGACGGATATCGGTAAAATTATGCTTACCGCAGGTCGGGCAAGGAATACTGTGTACCTCAACGAATTCCTTCATTTCTGCCTGACTGAAAGCGTCTATCGGCTTATCGAGAGTATACTTATTCTCCTCACACCAATCCTCGATTATCTTATCTGCTCTGAAACGCTCGTGGCACTCGCGGCAATCCATTAGCGGATCGGCAAAGCCCGCAAGGTGTCCCGAAGCTACCCACGTTTGAGGGTTCATAAGAATTGCGGCGTCAAGTCCGACGTTATACTTGTTCTCCTGCACGAACTTTTTCCACCAAGCGCGCTTTACGTTATTCTTAAGCTCTACGCCAAGGGGTCCGTAGTCCCAAGTATTTGCAAGTCCTCCGTATATCTCGGAGCCCGCAAATATAAATCCTCTCGTTTTACAGAGAGCAACTATTTTGTCCATTGTTTTTTCGGTATTTTTCATTTTGTTCGTCCTTTCCTATACGCTGGCTGCGTATAAAGCGTCTAATATTTAACAAAGTATATTCTATCACACAAGATACGTACTTGTCAATAGCATAAATCAAGTTCCCGCAACGGAACAGCCTCTTACCAAAGTATTTGGCGCGCCGAAAACGGTAAAACCTGCGGGAAATCCAAATTTTACGTTACTTGAAAGGGATTCTATATTTTTGATAAGCTCAAAAAAGTTTCCCGCAACGGTAAACGACTTGATCGCCGAACCGATCTTTCCGTTCTTTATTTCAAATCCCGCGCTCTCTATAGAAAAATCTCCCGTAACGGCATTGGCACCTGCGTGAAGTCCCTTAAGCTCGGTAATATATATACCGTTGCCAAGCTTTGCAAAAAGCTCATCATCGCTCTGCTCTCCGCCCTCTATATAAAAATGAAACGGAGATATGGAGACCGTTGATGAATAACTCGCGCGCTGTCCGTTACCTGTGCTTTCTCTGCCCTCTTTATCTGCGCTTGCAAGGTCGTAAAGGAGTGTTTTCAGCACACCGTTTTCAATAACGTTCTTTTTATAGGTAGCAACGCCCTCTCCGTCAAAAGCTGTTTGCATAGGGCTTGTCGGATACATGGGATCGTCAATAAGCGTAAGACACTCTGCGGCTATCTTCTCCCCCTCCTTACCCTTTAGCAAGGAAAGTCCGAGATATGCGTTTCTGCCCGAAAAAACCGAGCAAAATGCCGAAAGCAAAGCTCTCATCTGCTTTCCGTCAAAGATTATATCGTATCTTCCCGACGGGATCTCTTTAGCGCCTATCTTTGAAAGAGCCTCATCAATTGCCTCTCGGGGCAGCTTTTCGAGCTTTTCTTTATCAAAGCCTGTTTCAAGATCACCGCCATACTGCGATTCTCCGTCCTTTGCGACGACCGCCTGAACAAGAGCTCCGCTGACACCGACCTCGCTTTCAAGATAAAGTCCGTGAGAATTTGCAAGTATCATTTTGGTCTTTTCCTGCACGGCATAGGTCTGTGTGCCGTCGGTAATATATTCACTCTGCTCATAGGTCTTTTTTATAAGATCAAGAGCTACCGACTTTATCTCTGCCGCATCGGAGGTTGCCATATTGATAGGAGAAATTTCGGCGTATTTAGACGAGCCCTTATAAATTATTGCCCTATCGTCATTTTCGATATATTTTGCGTTATTTTTTGCGCGTTCAACAAGCTCTGCCATTTCTTCCTTTGTAAAAAGCTCGGTCGCCGCGCTTCCTATTTTACCGTCAACTATACATCTAAAGCAAATTCCGCCGCTTACAGCTGAGGAAAACGAGGATATCTCATCCTTCAGAGTCTCCGCCGAAATGCCGTCGGACTCCATAAAATACACCTCATATTCATCAAGTCCCGCCTGCCTTGCGGCATCAAAAAGATATTCCTTTACCGAATTAAAATCCATATCCTACTCCTTATCTGCCGCCTACAGTTATCTTCTTTACACGAATCAAAGGCTGACCTACGTCTGTCGGAATACTTCCGCTGCTTGAGCCGCACATTCCCTGACCTGTAGCAAGATTTTGACCTACCATATCTATATCCTGCAATATCTTCGACCCCGTACCTATAAGCGACGCGCCTCTTACCGCCTCGCATATCTTACCGTTTCTTACCATATATCCCTCGGTAACGGCAAAATTGAACGCACCCGTAAGAGGATTTACCGAGCCTCCACCCATCTGCTTTGCGTAAAGCCCGTATTCGATAGAAGCTATAATATCCTCGTTTTTATCGGGTCCGTTATCTATAAAAGTATTAGTCATACGCGACGTCGGCTCGTAAGCATAGCTTTGTCTGCGGCTATTACCCGTCATAGCCATACCCATTCTGCGTGAGCCGAGACGGTCCACCATATATCCCTTGAGAACGCCGTTTTCGATGAGTACGTTTCTCTGTGTGGGATTACCCTCGTCATCAATATTAGTTGATCCCCAAGCACCCGCTATCGTACCGTCGTCTATTGCGGTTATCTTTTCATTTGCGATCTTCTGACCGAGCTTTCCGCACATCTCCGACATACCAACGCCTACCTGAGTTGCCTCAAGCGAATGTCCGCACGCCTCGTGGAATATTACTCCTCCAAAGCCGTTCTCGATAGCTACCGTCATCTGTCCAGCCTCGCAATAGGATGCACGAAGATTTACCATCGCCTGCTCTGCCGCGCGTCTTCCCGTTTCAACGGGAGAAATAAGATCAAACATTTCAAGTCCCATTCCGCGTCCTGGAGATGCCGAGCCCGACTGATTTTCACCGTTCTCACTTGCGACCGCACCTACGGCAATTCTCGTTCTCGTATGTGAATCCTCACACAGAAGTCCCTCGGAATTTGCCACTAATATATCGTGCTTTACCGCCGCAAGACTTCCCGTAACCTGTGATATCAAAGGATGATATTCCTTTGCGGCAAAGCAAGCCGACTTAAGAATATCGCTCTTCTGCGAAATATCAGCACTCACAGGGTTAATTTTGACGGGATGCATATCTATTACTTTTTTTCTTGTAAGACATATTGAAATAGGAGCTTTACCCTCGGAGAGCGCATCGGCAACCGAGTACGCACAAGAAAGCAATCCCTCTCTCGATATATCCGACGTAGACGCATATACGGTTCTTTCACCGAGAAAAACTCTGATACCAACACCCGAAAGAACGTTGTCGTTTATTTTATCTATCTTTCCGTCAACGAAGGAAAGAACGTTTGAGCGCGTGTGCTCACAGAATATTTCCGCAAAATCACCTCCGCGCGAAAGTGCCGCGTAAAGCACCTCGGACAATAATTCTTGCTTTATCATATAAAACCTCGCAAAATTTTAATCCTGACTTCTTTCACCTAAAATATTTCTGTATTTCTGATAGAAGCTCTCAAAATATCCGCCGTCAAGAGCATTCCTTATCTCTCTTGTAAGATTGTTATAAAAATAAAGATTATGAGCCACGGCAAGTCTCATCCCAAGCGATTCCTTTGCTTTTATAAGATGTCTTACATAGGATCTGCTATAATTTCTGCACGCGTAGCATCCGCACCCCTCGTCAAAGGGACGTGGATCCTTAGCGTATTTTTCGTTAAGCAAATTCATCTTTCCGTGCCACGTAAAGAGATTTCCGTGACGGGCGTTTCGGCTTGGCATAACGCAATCGAAGAAATCAACGCCCATATGCACTGCCTCAAGAATATTACAGGGCGTACCCACACCCATAAGATATCTCGGCTTATTCTTTGGCATATGAGGCTCGACCGCATCAATTATCCTATACATTTCCTCGGTCTCCTCACCTACCGCAAGACCTCCGATAGCGTAGCCCGCAAGGTCAAGCTCGGCGATCTGCTGCATATGCCATATACGCAGATCCTCATATGTACCGCCTTGATTTATTCCAAACAAAAGCTGATTTTTGTTTATAGTTTCAGGCAAGGAATTAAGTCTGTCCATCTCGGTCTTACAGCGAACAAGCCAACGCGCAGTGCGCTCGCAGGAATCCTTAACGTATTTATACGGAGCAGGATTTTCAACACACTCGTCAAAGGCCATAGCTATTGTTGAAGCAAGGTTAGACTGAATCTGCATACTCTCCTCGGGTCCCATAAAAATTCTCTTACCGTCAACGTGAGAGGCAAAGCGAACGCCCTCCTCGGTTATTTTACGCAGCTGAGAAAGAGAAAATACCTGAAATCCTCCGCTATCGGTAAGGATCGGTCTTTGCCAGTTCATAAACTTATGAAGTCCGCCCATTTCGTAAATAAGCTTATCGCCGGGACGGATATGTAAATGATATGTATTAGAAAGCTCTACCTGACAGTCAAGATCTATAAGCTCTCTGCTCGAGACCCCTCCCTTTATTGCCGCGCAGGTTCCGACGTTCATAAAAACCGGAGTTTGTATATCTCCGTGAACGGTATGCAAAACACCTCTGCGCGCTCTGCCGTCTGTTGCTAAAATTTCAAACATTACAAAAATTCCTTCCAAAAAACAATATTTTAAGTTCTCTCAAACTGCCTGTCAAGATTTTTCTTATCAAGCACCATCGCAACGGGTCTTCCGTGAGGACAAACGGTTATATCGGGAATCTGCATAAGCTTATCGACGATAGTCTTTATCTGCGCGGGTGAATATTCTCTTCCCGCCTTTATTGCTGCCTTACAGGACGCCTGATAAAGCGCCTTTTCAAAAGCAATATCTCTCGTAAGCCCTGCCGTTCCCGTTCCGCTCTTTAATCTCTCCGCCATAACAAGAATCATATCGGCAACACCGTCGGGAGCAATGCCCTCGGGTATCGCGCTTACACTGAGAGCATAACGCCCAAACGAAAATTCAAAGCCTGTAGCTTCGATCTCGGCGCGGTAATCGGAAATAGCCTGAAGCTCGTCGCTAGTCATCATTATCTCGATCGGCAGCATCAGCATCTGCGATGTTACCTTTATATCCTTAAGTCCCGCCTTCAGCTGCTCAAAGATTATTCTCTCGTGAGCGGCGTGCTTATCTATGAGAAGCATCTCACTTCCGCTCTCAACGATAACGTAAGAATGAAAAACCTCTCCGACTATTCTATATTGCAAGGATTCAAGCTGAGGCTCTGCGCTCGCTATCGGCTCAACTGTAGGGCTTGTTTGCGCTTTGCTTTCAGACAAAGACTTTTCAATTATCCGCTCCGCCTTTTCAGCTACTTTATTTTCCGCCTTCGGTTCTGCCTTTACAAAGTCCTTTTCATATACTGCTTTAGCCTCAGCAGAGGGCTTTTTTTCTTCTGCAAAGGTCTTCCTGTACTCCTCCGAGGTTACATGCGCGAAGGCTGTTTCGGGCTTTGCGGCAACGCGCGCTGCCTTCTCGCCTGAGGCTTGATCAGCGGTTATGCTTCTGTATAACTCTGCCTGAAGCTGAGCCGACTTTAAGGACTCGGTTTTCCCATCCTCGATCGGGCGCTGAGCATCGCTCACTCTCTTTGCCGAAGGCTTAAGCGAAACGTCCGGACGCGCGGTATTTCCTTCAAGAGCCTCTCTTACGGCATAATATACCGTTTCAAAAATCAGCTTTTCATTTGAAAATTTGACCTCAAGCTTTGCGGGATGCACATTTACGTCTACAAGCGCGGGATCTATATCAAGGAACAAGATGCAACACGGAAAGCGCTCGCTTGCTATATAAGACGTATATGCCTGCTCGACCGCCGCAGATGCGGTTCTGCTCTTAACAAACCGTCCGTTTATAAAAAAATTCTGCTGGTTTCTGTTGGCTCTTATATTATCGGGTCTTCCGATAAAGCCTCTGACGGTCACGCCCCCCTCGGACAGCTTTGTTTCTATCAGTTTGCCCGCGAATTCTCTGCCGAATACGGCGTAAACGGTGTTTTTAAGGCTGCCGTCGCCCGTGGTTTCTATTTTAACGTTTCCGTCGATTATAAGCTTAAAAAATATGTCGGGGCGTGATAATGCGATCTTTTCAACGACCGCGCTTACCGACATCGCTTCGGTTACGTCCTTTTTGAGAAACTTTTTTCTTGCGGGAACGTTTGCAAAAAGGTTTTCAACTATAACGGTAGTTCCGTCAGCGGCGGGTCTGTCGCTTACACTCAGAATATTTCCTCCGCTTGCCTCAAGTATTGCTCCCACGGCTGAATCCCTTTGTTTTGATATTATACGCATATCCGACACCGAGGCTATAGCCGCAAGAGCCTCTCCTCGAAAGCCGAGCGTTATAATTCCGTCAAGATCCTCGGCATCCTTTATTTTGCTCGTTGCGTGCCTGCGTATCGCTACGGGAAGATCCTCCTTTGAGATACCGCAGCCGTTATCGGTAACGCGCATATACGTAACTCCGCCGTTCTGGATTTCAACGGTTATTGCGCTTGCTCCCGAATCTATCGAGTTTTCCAAAAGCTCCTTGATGACCGATGACGGTCTGTCAACGACCTCTCCCGCGGCTATTAAATTTGCAACCGCAAAGGACAAAACATTTATCTTTCCCATAAAGGATTCCTCCCTTCATCAAATTTTTAAAAATATTTTACCTTAAACGCTTTTTAAGATCAAACAAAAAGCTCATAGCCTCATACGGAGAAAGAGTGTTTATATCAACCGCGCGAAGCTCCTCGATTATCTGCTCATTAACGAAATCGTCTATGCTTATAAGCGAGTCGTCAACCTCTTTTTGCGTGGCATTACTCTCTCCGATAGCCTTTGCAGTGCGTTCAACCGACGCCAAGACCTCTCTTGCGCGCTTTATGACCTCGTTTGGTATGCCCGCAAGCTTAGCGACCTCTATTCCGTAGCTGTCGTCGGTTGAGCCTCTGACGATCTTACGCAGAAAGGTTATATTGTCCCCGCGCTTCTTCGCCGCTATATTGTAATTCACTATTCCGTCGAACTCCTCCTCCATCGAGGTAAGCTCGTGATAATGAGTTGCGAACAAGGTCTTTGCTCCTATCTTTTTTCCGTTGGTATATTCGATTATTGCTCTGGCTATACTCATTCCGTCAAAGGTAGACGTTCCTCTGCCGACCTCATCGTAGATAATAAGGCTCTGCTTGGTTGCGTTTCGCAAGATATACGCAACCTCATTCATCTCAAGCATAAAGGTAGACTGTCCGCTTGCGAGGTCGTCCGACGCGCCAACTCTTGTAAAAAGCTTATCAACTACGCCTATTCTTGCTTCGTTTGCGGGAACAAACGAGCCTATCTGCGCCATAACAACGATTATCGCAACCTGGCGCATATATGTTGACTTACCTGCCATATTAGGCCCTGTGATAAGCATAAGTCTATTATGTGTAGTATCAAGCTCAGCATCGTTTGGCACAAAATACGAATCCTTTACGAACTGCTCGACCACGGGATGCCGACCGTCCTTTATAGAAATAACGTCGCTCTTATCGACCTCGGGACGAATATATTTATTCTTAAACGCTACAGTCGCAAGGCCCTGATAAACATCGAGCTTTGCAAGTATTGCCGCCGCCTTTTGCAATCTTACGCTATTATCGGCAACAAACTGTCTTACCTCGCAGAATATCTCATATTCAAGGCTTTGAAGCTTGTCTGCCGCTCCGAGTATAGTAGCCTCCATATCCTTAAGCTCCTGCGTTATATAGCGCTCGCCGTTCGCAAGAGTCTGTTTTCTTATGTAATAATCGGGAACAGAATTAACAAAGGACTTTGATACCTCTATGTAATATCCGAAAACCTTATTATAGCCTATCTTAAGAGTCTTTATTCCGGTTCTGCTTTTCTCCTCCTCGGCAACACGCGATATCCATCCCTTTCCGTCGCTCATCACCGAGCGAAGATAATCAACATCCGCGTTATAGCCCTCGGCTATCATTCCGCCCTCACGAATAGAAACGGGCGGATTTTCACATATCGTTGCCGATATTTTTGCGTAAATGTCATCAAGAGTATCAAGCTCTCCGTAAAGGCTTGAAAGCTCGTCCGATTTACTCGCGGAAAGCAGTTGCTTGACCTCGGGAAGTATTTTTACGGTATTTGCTACTGCTCTTAAGTCTCTTGCGTTTGCCGTTCCGTAAACGATTCGCGTTACAAGTCTTTCTATATCGAGAACATTGGATAATAATTCTCGCATTTCCTCACGGAAGATAAAATTACCTACAAGCTCCTCAACAGCATTCTGTCTTTTGATTATCTCGGAAATACGCAAAAGCGGATGCTCCACCCATTGAGCAAGCATTCTTGCCCCCGCCGCGCTGACGGTTTTATCAAGGACTCCAAGCAACGAGCCCTTTTTCTCTTTGGTTCGCATAGTCTGCACAAGCTCAAGATTGCGTCTTGTGCTTATATCCATCTCGAGATACTGTCCGTCGGTATAAAATTTAAGATCCTTTATATAAGAAATATCCTTCTTTTGAGTTTCCTCAATATATGACAAAAGCGCGCCGAGCGAGCAAACAAGAGCTTTATTATCAAGCTGCTCCTCTTTTACCGTATCAGAAAACTGCTGATATACGCGCGTGCGCGAATCCTCATACTGAAACTGAGTCGGTCGGTTATCGTTAAGCATCGCTCCAAGTGTTGAGCAAACAAAATCAGCTACCGTCTGCGCCTTCTTTGCGCTGACATTCATCACCACCTCTGACGGCGCGTAGGTGCCAAGCTCGTTTTTCAGCTTCTCCTCTACCGCATCCCCGCAAAAAAAGGTGGCGTAGACCTGCGCGGTTGAAACGTCGGCAAAGGAAAGACCGCATTCATTCTCATTCAAATATATTGAACAAAGATAATTGTTTTTGGTTTCCGAAAGCAGATTGCTCTCTATCACTGTACCTGGCGTCACTACACGAATGACCTCTCGCTTAACAAGTCCCTTTGCAAGCGCGGGATCCTCGGTTTGCTCGCAAATAGCGACCTTATATCCCTTTGAAACGAGCGTGCCTATGTAGCCCTCCGAGCTATGAAACGGAACTCCGCACATTGGAGCTCGCTCTGCTTCCCCGCAATCTCTGCCTGTAAGAGTAAGCTCAAGCTCACGCGAGGCTAAAATAGCGTCGTCAAAAAACATCTCGTAAAAGTCACCGAGACGGTAAAAAAGAATATAATCCTTATACTTATTTTTTATTTCAAAATACTGCTCCATCATAGGAGTCATAGCAAAGCCCTCACTTTTTCGAAAAAATCAAAGTCCGCGTTAATGCGAGCAAGAACCTCCGCAGGTTGAGCAATTATGCGTACAGCTGCTCGGAAGCTCCCCTGTTATCTCAAATGAAATAGTATTGTTTATCGCATTCATAAGCTCGTTGACCTCTGCCTGAGCCTCGTTAAGCTCCGCAAAAACAGGATGCTCCATTATAAGCTTATATAACTCGTCTATCCTCTTTTGGATAACATCGATAAACAAGGTATCACGCTCCTCTCTGGTTATCTCCACCTGAAGAGCCTTTTGCTGAACCTCATATTCTATCATATACTTCTGAAGCTCCTTGTCCTCCTCATAAGCTTTTTTTGCATTAGCAAGCCGAACAAGCTTTTCATCCTCCTTAAGCGCTTTCCCAAGCTGCGCCGCAAGTTCAAAAGCAGTCATTATTATTCCCCTTCCTGTACTTTAAACTATTTTTCCGTAAAGAGCAAAGGTATCTCCCCGCTCTATCTCAACGTTTACAAATTTTCCTATATTCTCATTGCAAGGAGCAAAGAAAACTATTTTTCCTCCCTCGGTGCGACCGTAAAATTTTTCGGGATCGTTCTTGCTCTCTCCCTCGCAAAGCACGCGAAGCGTTTTTCCCTCCGCCTTTTTATTACACTCAAGAGATATAGAATTCTGAAGCTCGAGCATTCGCTCAAAGCGCGCTTGCTTTACACTCTGCGGTATTTGCTCCATGCTTGCCGCGGGCGTTCCCTTGCGCGGAGAATACTGAAATGAAAATATCATATCAAACCGCGCTCTCTCAAGCGCCCTCATAGTATCCTCAAAATCACTGTCGCTCTCGGTCGGAAAGCCGACTATTATATCCGAGCTGACCGTGCAGTCGGGCATTTTTTCGCGGATATAATCAAGAATACCGATATATTTTTCAAAATCGTATCTGCGGTTCATCGCCTTTAGCACCGAATCGCTTCCCGATTGCATCGGCAAGTGAAAATGTCTTGCCACGTGCTTCGAGGACGCCATAACATCGATAAGCTTTTTCGACGCGTTTTTGGGATGACTCGTCATAAAATGAATTATATAATCGCCCTCTATCGAATCAAGCTCAGCAAGCAAATCGGCAAAATCATAGTCAAATCCGCTATCTACGCCGTAAGAATTCACGTTCTGACCGAGAAGCGTGATATCCTTATAGCCCAGAGCTACAAGCTTGGAAAATTCGGCGACCACATCCTCGCGTCTGCGGCTTCTCTCCCGCCCTCTGACATAAGGTACTATACAGTATGAGCAAAAATTATTGCAGCCATACATCACAGAGACCCATGCCTTATAACTGCTTTCACGGTGAATAGGCAATCCTTCCGCAAAGCTGTATATCTTATCATCGGGATCAAAAATACGTCGGCTTCCGCTTCTGCGATTATAGATATGCTCGGGAAGCTTATGTATGAGCGAAGGGCCTAAAATTATATCGACGTAAGGATAACGCCGTTTTATATCATCAACTCTATGCTCCTGAACGACCATACAACCGCATACCACTATTACAAGCTCGGGGTTTTTAGCCTTTATATGCTTATACTGTCCCACAAGGGAAAGCGCGCGCTTTTCCGCATGCTCGCGTATAGCGCAGGTATTTACGATAATAAGCGAAGCGTCGTCGGGAGTATCGGTCTTTTCATATCCCATCTCAAGCGCCATACCCATAAGCCTTTCACTGTCAGCCTCATTCTGCTGGCATCCAAGCGTCAGAACGAATACGCGAAGACTTTTTTGATGCTCATTTTTATATTGAGCGTTAAGCGAAAAAACGCGGCGCATATATTCTTTTTGCTTTTCTGTATCAAGGCTTGGAAGCACCTTTGATTCTGTTGACATAAAATATGATAACCTTTCGTTTTTTAATAAAATTCACAAACAGACATTATACCCTATTATAAAGAATATTATAATATATTTATAAGGTTTTGTCAAGATTTTGACCGTCGAAAAAAAGAAAAAAGTAGCTTTAACTATGTTCCTTCATAATTAAAGCTGCTTTTTTCATTTCATGTATTTTTGCTCTGCTCCGAACAGTTCAGCATACTGATCAGATTATTTTATTCAGGCGCTGAGCGTAATCGTTATCGCAGGCACTACACCAAAGAAGGTGCTTGTGATATTAGTTCCGCCATCGGTAACCGCACCGCTATGATCGCATTCACGAATAAAATGAGTATAAGTATCGTTTGGAGTGCGAAGCATCCAAATGCCGTTGCCCTTATACGCGGTCTGAGAGCTGTCGCTTGTATAAGCGCCCTTGGCTATTGCGTAATCACTCGTTTTTTTCATTCTCGACACGTTAACGTCGCCCGCGTTGGAAGAAAATCCGTACGCACTGTTAGTTACGTCCTTGTAAGAAAGCAAATACACCTTATCACTTGTGTCAGCGCAAACGTTCGCGTTCTCCGAATATCCCGTTGTCGAAAGCGAGTTATCCACGGTAACGGTCTGTATCAATGCCGCCTCAAGCGCGCCAAACGCCTTGCTGTAGAACGTTCCGTTAATCCATGCGCGTATATCGCTATCCTTATAATTATTGTTGGTGCTATCATAACAACTGCTATCTATTATGCTTTCGCAAAGCAGTACTGCCTTTCCGCTATTTTCCGAAATTATTCTCCACTTTATCGGCTCTACCTTGAAGTAATATTCCGTACCGCTCGTAACGGTCTGATTGCCTGAGAATTTATAGGCGCTATCAAAGGGAGACGCTACTACCTTTGCATAATAAGCATTATCGCTACCCAAGAAATAGCCTCTGCTATCAACGGTAGAGGTTATTGTTACAGAGCTTGCCTTTATGCTCTGCGGATATTCACCGAAATAGATATAATTGCCCTCGCGAACGTAAGGTACTGTTTCTTCTTCATTGTCGGTGTTACCACTATTACCACCTTCGTTTTCGGTTCCGCTATCGGTGCTTTCACTGTTATTGCCGCCTTCGGCTCCGATGTCGGTGCTTATGTCATTGTTGCCGCTTTCAGCTTCATTTACACCCGATTTATCGCTCTCGTCGATCTCATTGTTAGTAGCAATAAGCGAGTCACCCTTCCCACAAGCAGAAAATGCGCAAAGAATCAAGATTATTGCAATAAAAACACCTAAGAACCTTTTCATCGGTTACCTCCGTATCGATCAAATGTAAAAATTTATACAAGCTTTGCAAGAGCAGCTATTACACCGCCAAGATTTTCACGGTATTTAGCAAGCTTTATCTTTTCACCGTCTACCACGGCAGTCGGCGCCTTTGCAACGAAGCCCTCGTTTGAAAGCTTCTTTTCTATTCTTTCAATCTCACCGAGAAGCTTCTTCTGTTCCGCTTCAAGACGGGCACGCTCCTTCTCTGTATCTACGATATCGGCAATAGGCAAAAATACCGTTGCGGAGTCGGTTACGATTCTCACCGCATCATCTGCCGAAAGCACATCATCAAAGCTCTCGCCTATCTCAACCTCGGATGCAGACGCAAGGCGGGTAAAGAATACAGCAGTGCTATCGTTAAAGGAATCGGTATACCTTGTTGCAATATATACCTTTGCCTTACGTGAAGGAGGAACGTTCATTTCATTTCTCCTTGCGCGGATAGCTTTGATAGCAGTAATAACCCTATTCATCTTCTCGGCATCGCTCTCAAAGACGAATCCACTGTTAAATGAGGGGTATTCGGAGATCATTATGCTCTCATCGGTGTGCGGGAGCGCCTGATATATCTCCTCGGTGATAAACGGCATAAACGGATGCAAAAGCTTGAGAATTCCCGTGAGAACGAATGCAAGAACGTTCTGCGCTACCGCGTTACCCTCATTATCCTTGTCATTAAGGCGAGCCTTGCAAAGCTCTATGTACCAATCGCAGAATACGTCCCAGGTAAAGTCATATATTTCGGAGAGCGCAATACCTACCTCGTACTTATCAAGCGACTCTGTAACAGATGCCGCAAGCTTATTAAACTCGTTAAGTATCCACTTATCCTCGCTCGCAAGCTTATCTGCCTCGGGAAGCTTTATCTCGTCGATAGTAAGATTCATACGCACGAATCTCGAAGCGTTCCAAAGCTTATTTGCAAAGTTTCTCGCGGCCTCTATCTTTTCATCGGAAAATCTCATATCGTTTCCTGGGCTGTTACCCGTAGCAAGAGCGTAACGAAGCGCATCCGCACCGTACTTTTCAATTATCTCAAGCGGATCGATTCCGTTGCCGAGAGACTTTGACATCTTTCTGCCCTGCGCGTCACGTACGAGTCCGTGAATAAATACCGTGCTGAAGGGCTCCTTGCCCATATGCTCAAGTCCCGAGAAAATCATTCTCGCAACCCAGAAGAAAATAATATCATAGCCTGTAACGAGGGCGCTTGTAGGATAATATTTTGCAAGCTCCTCGGTTTTTTCGGGCCAACCCATAGTTGAAAATGGCCAAAGAGCCGATGAGAACCAAGTATCAAGAACGTCATTTTCCTGACGCATAGCTCCGCCGCACTTATGACAAACGGTTACATCCTCCTTGGAAACCACCATTTCTCCGCACTTATCGCAATAAAACGCGGGAATTCTGTGTCCCCACCAGAGCTGACGTGAAATACACCAATCGTGTACATTCTCCATCCAGTTGGTATAGGTCTTGCTAAAGCGCTCGGGAACAAACTTTACAGTCCCGTTTTTAACGACCTCAAGTGCGGGCTCGGCAAGCGGCTCCATTTTTACAAACCACTGATTTGAGGTTATCGGCTCAACGGTAGTTCCGCAACGGTAGCAAGAGCCTACGTTATGGCTATGAGGCACCGTCTTTATAAGATATCCCTCTGCATCAAGATCCGCCACAAGCGCCTTACGGCATTCATATCTGTCCATACCCTCATACTTACCCGCATAGGAATTCATCGTAGCATCATCATTCATTACCTTTATTTGCTCGAGTCCGTGACGCTGACCTACCAAAAAGTCGTTAGGGTCGTGCGCAGGCGTTATCTTAACGCAACCCGTACCAAAGCCTATCTCAACATAATCATCGGCAACAACGGGAATTTCTCTGCCGACTATCGGTAAAATAAGAGTTTTTCCAACAAGATGCTTCGTGCTTTCGTCCTCGGGGTTTACCGCAACCGCAGTATCTCCAAACATCGTTTCAGGACGGGTGGTAGCTATCTCAACGTAGCCATCCTCACCCTTTATAGGATATTTGATATGCCAGAAATAGCCCTCCTGCTCGGAATACTCAACCTCCGCATCGGAAAGCGCGGTAATACAGTGCGGACACCAGTTTATAATTCTGTTTCCTCTGTATATAAGTCCCTTATCGTAAAGATTAACGAAAACCTCTCTTACCGCCTTTGAGCATCCCTCATCCATAGTGAAGCGCTCCCTTGACCAGTCACATGACGCGCCAAGCTTCTTCAACTGGCTTATTATTCGGTTTCCGTACTGATGCTTCCAATCCCAAACTCTCTCAAGGAATTTATCTCTGCCGAGATCATATCGGGTAAGTCCTTCATTTACTCGAAGCTGCTCCTCAACCTTTATCTGCGTTGCAATGCCCGCATGGTCGGTTCCCGGGACCCACAGAGTATTAAATCCCTGCATTCTCTTATATCTTACGAGAATATCCTGCAAGGTCTCATCAAGCGCGTGCCCCATGTGGAGCTGTCCCGTTACGTTTGGGGGCGGTATAACTATTGAAAAGGCGGGCGAATCGTCTTTTACGTCAGGCGTAAAATAGCCCTTATCGCACCAATTTTTATATATTCTCTCCTCGAAATCAGAAGGAGAATATACCTTTGGCAATTCATTGTAAGAATTCATTTTTGACCTCCGTTTATGTAAAAGAAAAAATTAAAATCAAAAAACTCACGTCCCCAAATATCAGGGCGTGAGCACGCGGTACCACCTGATTTACCGTTAAAAACGGTATCTCAAAATCCTTAACGCAGATATACGTCGCCCGCTACAAAATTCACGCGCGCCACTCCAAGACGACTTCAAAAAGGCTTGACGCGAGACTTACACCAACCGCTCGCTCTCTTTGCTCTTACCATTCTCTACTACTTCTCTTCACAGTGTTTATATATTTGACCTTATTATAGCACGCTTATCAAAAAAAGTCAAGAGTTAACTAAAAAAAGACTGCCGAAATTTACAAGCAGTTAAACCGCGCTTTGTCTTTTAAACCAATATAACGATTTGATTTTGTGTATTCCGCCGAAAAAGTAAAAAAAGCAAAAAAATATTGAAAATCAACTGTGCATATGTTATAATAAATTATGTATAGATTGACTTACATATATGTAAAATATCATGAAAGAGGTAATAAATGAAAAAGCTTTTATCGGTATTATTACTGCTATCAATATTTTTAACGCCAATACATATTCTCACCTCTGCGGCATCTGTTCTTATGCCCGATGGGACCACGATGAATTCGGGCTCAATGGACAGTATCAACTCCGGATACACGGCAATAAATGATGCGGCGGGATTCAAGGGAATAGAACCCGGCGAAAAGTATTATCTTACCGCAAATATAGACCTTACCGCGTCGGGCGTAAATTTCAAGCCGATTGCGGGAGGCGATAACGCGGCAAAGAATTTTATTCTTGACGGATGCGGATATACCGTTACCACCAACAAGCCCTTATTTGAGGAGCTTCCGGGAAATAGCGGTACCTCGGGCTCGCATAGCCAGATAAGAAATCTTGTTATTAAGGGTACTATATCGGTTACATCTGCCGAAATTACCGCTTATGACAACGGTGTTTCAGTCGGCGCGCTTGCAGGTAAGGCTAACGGCGCAAGACTGACGAATATCGTAAATAACGCCAGCGTAACCGTAACCGATACCACCGACGTCCAAGTAAGAGTCGGCGGTATCATAGGCTCGGTATTTAATGACGACCTCATAGTTAAAAACTGCGTAAATAACGGAGCCGTCAAGGCTTGCGTTTCGGGTGGCAGCTACTACGGTATAGGAGGTATAGTAGGGTTCGTTGCAAACGATGCCTCCGGGCTTAAAACGACCTTTGAAAATTGCATGAATAACGGCAGTATCACAAATACCTCCACGGCAACATCCAACACCTTTGCGGGCGCTATTTTCGGTACAAAGCGCACCGCAAGCATCATAAGCATTAAAGGTTGCACAAATTACGGTACTGTTTCATCCAGCCTTTACTACGGAAAAGGCGTATTTCAATCCCTGTACTCCAACAAAGCATTTACGGGAATTACTCTTGACGCTTCTCCGATTGCGACCGCAGCAGATTTTAAAAAGATCGTGGCAGGCGGAAAATATTATCTTACCGCAAATATAGACCTCACCGCTCCCGGTGTGAATTTCACGACCCTTGCAGGCGGTGAGAATTCGGCTGCGTGGCTTGCTATAGACGGGTTGGGATATACCGTTACGACAAACAAACCTCTTATAGCTCAGCTTCCCGGCGGCTCATCTGTTGTCGGCATACACAGTGATATAAGAAACCTCACCGTAAACGGAAACGTGACCGTCACCGATGCGGAGATCACGGCTCTTAATAATGGCACATCGGCAGGCGTGGTCGTTGGTAAGGCTAACGGCGGAACATTTTCAAATATTACTAATAACGCAAATATAACGATTACCTCAAGCGATAACGTTAATATCAGAGTTGGCGGAATCATAGGCTCGGTATTTAACGACTCTCTTACTATGAAAAACTGCGTAAATAACGGCAACATCAGCGGTAGAGTCGGAAACGCCAACGATATATACGCTATGGGCGGAATCATAGGCTATGTTGCAAACGATGCTGACGGCTTGAAAACGGTATTTACAGATTGCCGTAACACAGGCAAGGTAACAAACACATCAACCGCGGCTACAAAGGTCTATGCAGGCGCTATATTCGGAAATAAGCGCGCCAACGGAGTAATTCAAATGAGCAACTGCTCCAACACGGGTGAGGTCACGTCAAAGGTATATTGCGGAAAAGACGTTTACCAGGCATTGTACTCTACAAAATCCTTAACGGGTGTTACCGCAAATGATATAACCGCAATTTCCACCGCCGCACAGTTTAAAACTATTACGGCAGGCGGAAAATACTATCTTACCGCAAATATAGACCTTACCGCGTCGGGTGTTAATTTTACTACCCTTGCGGGAGGAGGAAATACCTCGTCGGTGATTATTCTTGACGGATGCGGATATACCGTCACAACCAATAAGCCGCTCTTTAAGGAGCTTCCGGGCGGCGGTTCGGGCAAGCACAGCGAGATAAGCGATCTTAATATAAAAGGAACGATAGCCTTGAGTGCTTCCGACGCTTCAACATATTCCAACACAGTCGGCGCGTTAGCTTGTAAGGCAAACGGCGGTATTTTCAAAAATGTAGTAAACAACGCAGCCTTAACTCTTACAAGCGAGGCAAGCGCAAGCGTTGCGGGACTCGTAGGCTCCGTAGTCAGCGAAGCGGCAACCTTTGAAGATTGTATCAACAAGGGTGAGGTAAAGGCAAACGTTGTAAACACTAACGGCACCGCCTCTGCCGCGGGTATAGTTGGCTTTGTCGGTGTAAACGGAGTAAGCTTTTTAAATTGCTCTAACACGGCAAATATCACTAACATCTCCGAAAAGGCAAGCGGCACTTATGCGGGCGGCATTATAGGCACAAAGCAGACTGCGACTACCGCGGTGACTATGCGTGACTGCTCTAACAGCGGAAAGGTAAGAGCAAAGACAGCCTACGGTAACTATTATGCCGTAAGCACATATAAAAAAGCAGAGGTAATAAAAATAATTCCTATATCAACGGCAGAAGAATTTGCGAAGATCTCCGGTAACGGAGAATATAAGCTTACCGCAAATATTACTCTCACTAACACTAATACAAACAATTTTTCGGGTGTGCTCTACGGAAACGGATTTACCGTTACCGCTAAAGGCGCGCTGTTTAAAAACGGCAGCAGCGCAAAGCTTAACGATGTAAACTTAAATATATTAAGTTTGAATATCAACGGTCGTCCGCTCGATACCTTTGCAGTCATTGCGGCTACCGCGAACGATGCATCGGCAACAGCAATAGTTAATCACGTTAAAACAAAGTACGGTATTACCCTGCCGATAAAAACTCCCGCCAACAACTATACGGGTAACGCAATATATATCAATCTCGGAAACACCTACGGCGGCGCGCGCTACGGCTTGGATTACGGCGTAAACGCTAAAGGATATTTTGAGATATATCTTGATGAGACCTCGGCGAAAATTTCGACATTTGTATCCGATTTTTTAAAGAACAAGCTTACTACCGATAAGCAAAGCTATGATTTCTTTAACGATTTCGGTGATAAATCATTCAGATACGAGCTCGGAAGCGTAAAAAATCAAGGATTCACATTTAATCCCTCGCAAGATGTGTCCCGCACTCTTATCGACGGTGTAACCTATATACAGAGAACCTACACGAATTCAAGCGGTGTAAAGGTAAAAGCCTATATTACCGTGATGGAAGCGGGTGCACAGGCTCACGTAGAAGTGAAAGCCGCGCCGCTTACCAAGGTAAGCTCGTGTGAAAACAATTATTCCGAGAACTGCCTTAACATCCACGGCTTAAGTCCTAAATCCACAAGCGCGTTCGTAGCAGAGATGGAGGCTGAGGGTAAGAACGTTCTTGCGGCTACAAACGGAGGCTTCTTTATGAAGTCGGCAGGATGCTATGCTCCTTGGGGCTTACAGGTAATTAACGGCAGAGTTGATGCCGAGCCGCGTGATGATACTTCTAATACTAAAAAATACAGTAATTGGTTTGCGATAACTAAGGACGGGAAGCCCGTTATAGGAGATCTTGCGACGTATGAAAGCACCTATAAGGGACAGTTGCTTTACGGTGTAGGTGCAAGAGATATCCTTTTGAGAAACGAAAAATATCTTTCTCCAAACGGCGCGCACGATGCGAGAACCGCCGTAGGCTATAACGCAAAGGGAGATATCGTATTATTTACGGTTCCCGGTAACGATGAGAATGAAACTAATCCCGGTGCAGCTCTTGCGGATCTGGCGCAGATATTTATGGACCTTGATATGGATATTACCAACGCTATGAGCCTTGACGGCGGCGGATCGACAACTATGGTGGTCGAAGCAGAAAACGGTCAGCCTAAGCTTGAAAGTCCGCTTTACAGCACGACAGAGGAAAGAGCCTTGGGCAATATTCTTGCTATAGTTGCAAACTAAATTCAAGCGCAAATATTATTTTCAATTGATTTTAGTGATTTTTAGTAAAGCCCACCGACACAGCATGTGTCGGTGGGCTTCTATGTACAATAAAAAGACTGCCTCAAATAGGGTTGCATCCTAAAAGACAGTTTTACTTGCCGACAGAAAAAAGGACAGAGATGTTTCCATCTCTGTCCTTTTTCACACGCCTTGCCCCGCAAGGTGTAATGTGTTACAACTTGTATGTGTACTATCGGGTTGTAAAACAATGCAAATTCACATTACTTGCGGGGTAAAAAGCTTAAACGCGGATTCTGACATAACGTAAATATCGGACTTGTTTTTTCGCACGCCTCTACTCGAAACAAAACCGTTTTCATCCAAGCCGACTATTACGCAAGGTTTCCCTTTGATCAAAACGATGATAATTTCATTATCCTTTGGATAGGGTTTTACCAAAACCTTTTTTACAGGCATCCCCGCAATATGTCCAACGGGATAAAATTGAACCCAGTATACTGTTTTATCTTCCTCGCAATGAATTTGTGTAGCCTTTGTTGCCAACTCATTAGATTGATAAACCGTGTATTTTTGACCTGCCACAGTAAACTGAACCGTCTTAAATAACTCGTTTTCCTCAACACATACACCATATTTTTTGTAGGCAGCATACACTGTGAGATTTTCTTCGCTAATACATTCCATAATATCACTTACGCTGCAGTTAAGCGCTGAACATATTCTGGCAATTGTGTCGGTTGTAATCGTTTCGTTTTTAGACATTTTTGCTATAACTCTGGAACTGATTCCGGTGAGTGCGATCAAATCGCTTTTGTTCATATTCTTGTCAACCAATAATTTCCATAGCTTACTGTAATCAATATACATACGTTCATCTCCTTTCTATAACCAGTATAACACAAATCGCAAAAATTGTCAATATAAATTTACTAAAGTAAATATTTTTTGTCTTTAAAATAAAAACATTGCGAAAAGTAAAAATGAGTAGCGCATCTGCATTAAGGTAAGTTCAGATAACGAAGTGAAACAAAAATATACGGATCTTATTTTAAACGGACTGTCAAAAGCAATGCAAAGGCACTTTTGACACTATCTTTTCAAAAGTTATTTGCTTACCTTCCGGGAGGTAAAAAATGCCTCGTCCTGTGTAAGGGGAGGTGGCTTGCGTGGCAAGACGGAGGGGTTGTAAAAGTAATATTTTTCTACAAAACAATCCCTCACCCGACTCCGTCGGGAGCTCCCTTTACACAAGGGAGCCTATCTCTGCGCGCCTAAAAGCCTCCACTCCTGCCATTTGCCGCGCGGGGGCGGGAGGAAACCCCT
>JAFQPL010000065.1 GCA_017411785.1 Clostridia bacterium | reverse complement strand
TGATATGCAATTCCTACGGATTTGGTGATATGCACGCCTCGCGGCGTGATTTTGCGTTTGAGTTCAAATCCTAATGGCAACCCTCAAAAAATATCTTTTCCTATCAGCCGAAGGCTCACTCTGCGTGCGAAGCGACGCAAAATTAAGCTCACATTCGCCGCTCGAAGATTTTGTAGGGGAGGCTATCAGCCTCCCGCTTTTTTTCGGGAGGAGCAAGCCCCTCCCCTACCGAGATATTAACAGAATTGCGATTCTATCTCGTAGGGGCGTTCTTTGAACGCCCGCGGGCGAACACAGTTCGCCCCTACGGTCAGGCAAAGCATCTTCTTGCCCCGCAGCTCAAATTCCCGATTTACCGTTGATTTTCAACCGAAAGTATGATATAATCAAATTTGGAAAGGCGGTGGGGTTATGAAAAAAACAGCATATTATCTCTCTCCGTTTGTAATTGTTCCGATCATTTTTCTGATTGCAACTTTACTTGAAAATGCAGAGATATTAAAACCTATTGTGCCATACTTTATGTTTGCCTTGTTATTCTTGTATGCCGTTGTTATTGGTATGTTGTCACCATTAAAAGTAAAATTTGATTGTGTTATGGCAGCCCTTGTTCCGTTTTCTGTTTTCTTTGCACTATTTTTAGCTTTGCTTTTTGACGAGGGGTGTGACGGTATGCCTCAATTCTCCTTACACCATGCTTTGAATATTGAATATTATCGCTCGTGGCTCCCTATCGCACTTGCTATGATGGCGATTACGTTTGTTTTCTCATTTAAGCCCATAAGACAATTTATAAAAAACAAAATTTTTGCTAAACACTCTGAAAAATAAACATAATCTGTTATATTTTC
This sequence comes from Clostridia bacterium, assembly GCA_017411785.1. Taxonomy (GTDB): domain Bacteria; phylum Bacillota; class Clostridia; order Oscillospirales; family CAG-272; genus HGM12713. The sequence continues at coordinate 3,841 of JAFQPL010000065.1, read as the reverse complement.
CATTCTCCACCGTAGGAGCTCGAAGATTTTGTAGGGGAGGCTATCAGCCTCCCGCTTTTTTCGGGAGGAGCAAGCCCCTCCCCTACTTTACGTTTTGAAAAATTTATGCTACACCTATTAAAATACATAGAATAAATTTTTGATGGAACAATCAAAAAAAATAGCGAAAAAAGGTGAAAATCTCTTGACAAAAAGCACTTTTTATAGTATACTCTTGTAAACATTATTTAATATATTACATCTATTTAACTAATAGGTGTAACGTTTTGATGCTCGGAATACATCCTTGAATGCTACGACATCAAGCAAGAATAGGTCTATGGATCTTGATGCAGTCTCTACGGTAAAGAAAATTTCTTAACTGTGTGATGCAGCAAGCAATCTATATATATTTTTTTACATTGGAGGAAAAACTATGTATTGTAGAAATTGTGGCGAAGCCATGAACGACAATCAGGCAGTATGTCTTAAGTGCGGCGTTGAAGCAGGCACAGGAAACTCATTCTGCCCCAACTGCGGTAACGCGGTAAACCCTGAGGCTGTTTTCTGCGTAAGCTGCGGAGTATCACTCAAAAAGGCTGATAACAAGAAAACCGAAAATCTTGCAGGCATTAAGAAAAGATCTATCGTGAGCTGTATTCTTCTTTCTATCATAACCTGCGGCATTTACGGAATCTATTGGTTCGTATGCCTCACTAACGATATGAACAAAGCATCGGGCAACGACAACGACACCCGCGGCGGTATCGCGTACATTCTCGGACTCGTAACCTGCGGAATCTACACTTGTTACTGGGCATACAGATTGGGTGTTAAGCGCGATCAGCTCGATGGCGAAAAGGGCTCCTCTGGTATCCTTTACCTCGTACTCACACTTTTCGGTTTCGGCATAGTTGCTTACTGCTTGGCTCAGGACGCTCTCAACAAGGCTGTTGACGGAAACAAGTAATCAAAAATGCAAAAACGTCTGCAGAAGACTCTCGTTAAGTATCTTATAATCGTAGCGATCGCAGTTGCGTATTTAATATTCGTGCTATGCACAGACTTGGGCATCCCTTGTATCTTTTATGAAATAACGGGATTCAAATGTCCCGGGTGCGGTGTATCGCGAATGCTTGTTTCACTTGTAAGATTTGACTTTGCGTCTGCATTTCTGCACAATCCGTTTCTCTTTATTACAGGGCCGTTTATTATAGCTTACCTCGTATGCTCGGAATGGAAGTACGTAAAGCACGGCGATCGCTCACTCGGAAAATGGGAGATTTTTATTTGGATAGAGCTTATCCTTGCTCTGCTTTACGGAGTATTGAGAAACATATTTCCCATATAAATAAAAAAACGAGTCAATCGACTCGTTTTTTTATTATCCTCGCAAGCCGTCCGCAAAGAAAGACCACAAGGCATAGCTTTATTATATCAAAATTACATCCTCAATGTTTTAATAAAATATCGGCGATCCGCTTGCTCGCAAATCCGTCACCGTAGGGACTTCCCGCCCTCTGCATAGCCCTGTAAGCACGCTCATCCTCAAGCAATAGCTTCAGACTGCGGTATATATTCGCTTCATCGGTACCCACAAGCCTCAAGGTCCCCTGCTCCACTCCCTCGGGACGCTCTGTAGTCTCCCGCGCAACGAGAACCGGCTTCCTAAGAAATGAAGCCTCCTCCTGAATTCCTCCCGAATCGGTAAGTATCAGATAGCTTCGCGCCAAGAAGTTATGAAAATCAAAAACGTCAAGCGGCTCGATCATTTTTATTCTGTCGCATCCGCAAAGCTCCTCGTTGGCAATACGGCGAACCAAGGGATTCATATGAATGGGATATATCGCCTTAACATCCGACGCTTCGGAAACGGCTTTACGTAAGGCTCTGAAAATATTACGCATAGGCATACCGAGATTTTCCCGACGGTGAACGGTTACCGTTATGAGCCTGCTATCCCCTACCCATTCAAGCTCGGGATGAGAATAACCCTCTCTTACGGTCGTTCTCAAGGCATCTATTACGGTATTCCCCGTAACGAATATCCCCTCGGGCTTGTACCCCTCCGATAAAAGATTCAAGCGCGCGCGCTCGGTCGGAGCAAAGCAATACCTTGCGATTATCGCAATAGCCCGACGGTTAAACTCCTCGGGAAAAGGGCTGTAAATATTATACGTCCGAAGCCCTGCCTCAACGTGACCGACGGGTATCCGCTTGTAAAAGCAGGCGAGTGACGCCGCAAACGCGGTCGTCGTATCTCCGTGGACCAGGACCGTATCGGGCTTTACCTCATCAAGCAGAGAGCCTATCCCGTCAAGAGTCCTCGAGGTTATATCAAATAAAGTTTGACTCTCGGTCATTATTGACAGATCATAGTCGGGTACTACCGAAAAAGCATCAAGCACACGGTAAAGCATCTGTCGGTGCTGCCCCGTTACGCAAACCACCGTCTGCGCCTCATCACGAGCCTTAAGCTCACAAATGAGCGGACACATCTTTATAGCTTCGGGACGGGTCCCAAAAATAAGCATTATCTTCTTTTTCATATAGCAACGCTCCAAAAAGGAATTACGCTACAATATATTCGACGCCCGATAAGATTTATACCTGCGGCAAGCCTACTCGGGTATTCTACCATATATTTTAAATCAAGTCAAGCGCAGGAAAACAAGTATAAAGATTTTTCCTTCATTATTGTTTATATAAAAGCCCTTGAAAAGATGAGAAAAATATGTTAAAATAAATTGCAGAAAAAAATTTTCATTTTTTTGAAAAAATCTCCAACGAAACGCCTTTTTCGTGTGTATATATATCAGCAAGACAAAAGCGAAACGCAAGTCTCGCAAAAAAATCATTGCCCACGAGGCTAAAATATTGGAGGAAAAAATGAAGATCAAAAAGTTATTAAGCATTTTGGTAGTTGCCGCTTTAGCATGTACGGCACTCGCTTCCTGTAATTCAATCGAAAACAACGAAAACAATGCAGGCGTTGTTGCTCCCAGCGCAGCTTCAGGAGCTCTTACCTACATCGGCTTGAGAATCAATCCCGAGATCGAAATGGTTACCGACGAAACAGGAACGGTTGTTTCGGCAAACGCAGTTAACGAGGACGGAGAGGTCGTTCTTTCCGCAGTAGAGCTTGAAGGCCAGACCGCAGAGGATGCAACCGTTGCATTCACCGAGACCGCAGTTGAGCTTGGTTATATGGATCCTGCGGCAGGCAAGGATACCGTTTACGTAGACGTTCAGGGTGAAAACGCCGAGGTCAAGGAAAAGGTTGAAAAGAGCCTTTCCGACAAGCTTATGAAGTTCTTTGAGAAAAAGGGTATCACCGGTAAGGTTTCCAAGGAAGTTCTTGACACCTACATTGCAGCCGCTGAGGAGTGGAACTTAACTCCCGGTCACGCAAAGATAGTAGCAAGAGTTCTTTCCGCTAACCCCGAGCTTACCTATGATCAGCTTCTTAACCTTACCGTTAAGGATCTTCTCGCTCTTCTCAAGGCAGAAAAGCACGAGGATAAGATCTGCGTTCAGCTCAAGGATGAGTACAAGGATAAGATCGACGACATCAAGGACGAGTACGAGGACAGCATCGAGGATCTTGAGGACGCTATAGAGGATATCGAGGAGAAGCTCGAGGAAGAAGAGCTCACCGCCGAGGAAAAGGCAGCGCTTGAGAAAGAGCTTGCCGAGAAGAAGGCAGCGCTCAAGGCTCTTGAGGATGAGCTTCAGGCAAAGATCGACGCTGTAAAGGCTGAATATAAGGAGTTCTCCAAGCAGACTCGCGAGGAATGCCGCAAGGAAGCTGACGAAAGAAAGCAGGCTAAGAAGGACGGCAAGGATTTCGACGACGATGACG
>JAFQPL010000064.1 GCA_017411785.1 Clostridia bacterium | reverse complement strand
GCGCTCCCGATTATCGAAACACAGGCGGGCGACGTCTCGGCATATATTCCAACCAACGTAATTTCGATTACGGACGGTCAGATATTCCTTGAGACCGAGCTTTTCCATGCAGGTGTTATGCCCGCCATAAACCCCGGTATCTCGGTAAGCCGTGTTGGAGGCTCTGCCCAGCTCAAAGCAATGAAAAAGGTATCGGGTGAGCTTAAGCTGCTCTATTCACAGTACCGTGAGCTTCAGGCCTTTGCTCAGTTCGGAAGCGATCTTGACGCGGACACAAAAGCGCGTCTTGCGCTTGGAGAACGCATAGTTGAGGTATTAAAGCAAGGCAGAAACTCTCCCGTACGCGTTGGATGTCAGGTTGCAATAGTTTACGCCGTTATCAACGGCTATTTGAACGATATTCCCGTAAAGCAGGTCAAGAGCTACGAGGCGTTGCTTTACGAGCTTCTTGAAAATAAGTACAACGGTTTTCTTACGCGTGTTGAGGCGGGAAGCTGGAGCGACGAGGATATCTCCGAGCTTTGCACTGCTCTCAACGAGCTAAAGAGGTGACGTTATGGGTGCTGATATCAAGCAACTCCGCATACGCATAAAAAGCGTTGATTCTACCCTGCACCTTACTAAAGCAATGGGGCTTGTTGCCTCCTCAAAGATAAGAAAGGCTACCGAGTCTATGAACAGAGGCAAGGAATACGCAAACGCGCTTGCCGAAACGGTAACCAATCTTACCTCTTACAGAGAATGCTTGAAAAGTCCATATATGTCAAGCCGTACGGGCGATCGCATCTGCCTTGTGGTGATTGCGGGTGACCGAGGTCTTGCGGGAGGATATAACGCAAATATTTTCAGATATCTGCGTGAGTTTCCTAACGCCGATATAATTCCTATAGGAAAAAGAGCCTACGAACGCTTTTCAGGCAAGCCTCTTTCTGCCGAGCATTTTTCCTACGCCGATGCCAAAGAGATATCCGACAAGCTTTGCGCGGATTTTATCAATGATAAATACGACAAGATCGGAGTTCTTTGCACAAAGTACAATTCGCTTATGTCACAGGAGGCGCACATGGTCTGGCTTCTCCCCTTACAAAAAGCCGAAAAGGAAAGCTCAGTAAGCGCAATATTCGAGCCTGATGAGATAACGGTTCTTAACTCTGTCATTCCCGAATACGTTGCGGGAATGATAATTGCCTGCGTAAAGGAAAGCTTTGCCTCCGAGGTAGCGGCTCGCCGAGTTGCTATGGACAGCGCGGGAAAGAACGCTCAGGAAATGATAGACCGTCTCGAGCTTGAATATAACCGCGCACGTCAGGGTGCGATAACTCAGGAAATTACCGAAATCGTCGCGGGAAGCGGCACATAAAAATTACGAAAGGATATAAAAGATGTCAACTATAGCAAAAGGAAGCGTATCTCAGGTCATGGGACCTGTCGTTGACGTATGCTTTGAGGAAGGATTTCTTCCCTCAATATACAACGCCTTGACAATGAAAAACGGAGATAAAACGCTAACCGTAGAGGTAGCACAGCATATCGGTGACAATATCGTACGCTGCATAGCGATGTCCTCAACCGACGGACTGAAGCGCGGAACTCCCGTTACAGATACTGGAATGCCTATAAGCGTTCCCATTGGCCGTGATACTCTCGGACGCATTTTTAACGTTCTTGGCGACACCGTTGATAACAAGCCATTTAATGAGGGCGTTGAGCGTTGGAATATTCACCGCTCCGCTCCCGCATATAGCGAGCTTTCGACCTCTACCGAGGTGCTCGAAACGGGTATCAAGGTCATAGACCTCATATGCCCCTATTCTAAAGGCGGTAAGATAGGTCTTTTCGGTGGAGCGGGCGTTGGTAAGACCGTTCTTATCATGGAGCTTATCAACAACATCGCGAAGCAGCACGGCGGACTTTCTGTTTTCACGGGCGTTGGCGAGCGTACCCGTGAGGGTAACGACCTCTACAACGAAATGAAGGAGTCGGGAGTTCTCGCAAACACCACTCTCGTTTACGGTCAGATGAACGAGCCGCCCGGGGCAAGAATGAGAGTTGCCCTCTCGGGTCTTACGATGGCTGAATACTTCAGAGACGAGGAAAATCAGGACGTACTTCTCTTTATCGACAACATATTCAGATTTACTCAGGCGGGAAGCGAGGTTTCTGCGCTTCTCGGACGTATGCCAAGCGCAGTTGGATATCAACCTACGCTCGCAACCGAAATGGGTGACCTTCAAGAGCGTATTACCTCTACAAAGAAGGGCTCTATAACCTCTATTCAAGCAGTTTACGTCCCTGCGGACGACCTTACCGACCCTGCTCCCGCAACGACCTTTGCACACCTCGACGCAACCACGGTTCTTTCAAGAGGAATCGCATCGCAGGGTATTTACCCCGCAGTTGATCCGCTTGAATCAACAAGCCGTATCCTCTCCCCCGAAATTCTCGGTGAGGAGCACTACACGGTAGCGCGCGAGGTACAAAGAATTTTGCAAAGATATCAGGAGCTTATGGATATCATAGCAATAATGGGTATGGATGAGCTTTCCGACGATGACAAAACACTCGTCCAAAGAGCAAGAAAGATCCAAAGATTTCTCTCCCAGCCCTTTGACGTATCGGAAAAATTCACAGGTATTCCCGGTTGCTACGTTCCGCTTACCGAAACAATACGCGGATTCAAGGAAATAATTGAAGGCAAGCACGACAGTCTTCCCGAATCTGCGTTCCTCTTTGTAGGAACTATCGATGAAGCCGTTGAAAAAGCAAAGAGGTCGGCAAAATGAAGACCTTTACCTTAAAGATTTCATCGCCCGAGGGTGACCTTTTCTACGGTGAGGCAGTAAAGCTTAGTTTGCGCGCAAGCGAGGGTGACCTTGCGGTAATGGCAGGACACATTCCTTTTATTTCTTCGGTTAAGCCCTGCGACTGCAAAATTGAGCTTGAAGACGGAAGCGAAAGAGTAGGCACTACCGACGGAGGTCTGCTCAACGTCGGACTTGACAAGGTTATGCTTCTCTCGGGAAGCTTTCGTTGGAAGGAATAAGCTATGACGGAATATAAGAAAAACTATAAGCCTCTTGTAGCTTTCTTTATTGCTCTCATTACCGCTCTTGTACTTGGAGGATTAACCGCAAGCAAGTTCTTCCCCGACAGCTCTATGAGAATAACCGTCATTATACTAAACGTGGCTATTCCCACCTTAACCTTCATTATATACAAAACAGGGTACGTTTATTGGTATAACGGCGTAAGCTTTGAGGATGCTCAGAAAGCAACCGAGGAACAGCGAAAGGCATATGCAAAAGCGCATTTGAAACGATTTTCCATTGCCTCTGCCATATTTCTTGTGTTCACGGTAATTTCTATAATTGCGGGGCTTTCTCAGTGGCTTGACTTTACGGTCGGCACACTTACGCTTATAGTAACCGCGGTAAGCTCTGTAAACCTAAAGCTATAAAAGTAAAAACTCGATGATTTAAAAATCATCGAGTTTTTGTATTCTAAAAGCAGTCTATTATTTCAGCATAAGCATAAAGTGAGCCTACGCAAATTACGGGACAATTATTTTTAAACGCATAATCCCTTGCCCTCTCAAGCGCGATTGCTACCGAGTCGCAGGACTCCGCCAAAATTCCCGACTCACAAAGCGTTTTTGCATAATCCCCCGCCTCAAGAGCGCGTGGGCTGTCGGGCGTAAAAGTAAAGGCTCTGTCCGCCACGCTCGAAAGCATTTTCGCGATATAGCCGTAATCCTTATCACGCAATACTCCCGTAACCAGACAAACCTTTTTATCCTTAAAATAAAGCGCGATGCTTTCAACTGCCGCCTCAACGCCTTGAGGATTATGCGCTCCGTCAAAAATAACAAGCGGATCCTTAGAAAGCACCTCAAAGCGTCCCTGCCATTCGGCAGACAAAAGCCCCTCGCGAAGCGCGCTATCACTTATTTCAAAACCGTTTCTCCTCAAAAGCTCAACAGCCTTAACAACAACAGATGCGTTTCGGGGCTGATACGAGCCGAGTAATTTTATCTTTAAATTTTTGTTTTTTTCAAAATCAAAATCCGCGCCGTCAAGCGTCAAGGAATTTATTTTCAACTCGGAATAATCAACCTCGGCGAATTCCGAGCCGAGAGCGCAAGCCCTCTCGGAGATCACCGCTCTTGCCGAAGCATCGGTTCCGCCGTAGAGGATCGGAACGCCTGACTTTATTATTCCCGCCTTTTCCGCCGCGATTTTTTCAACGGTATCACCAAGAAAAGCGGTATGATCAAGCGCAATTCCCGTGATAACGGAAAGAACGCTCGTATCAATTATATTAGTGGAATCAAGTCTACCGCCCATTCCCGCCTCAAGTATGACTACGTCGCAATTATGCCTTGCAAAATATTCAAAGGCAAGCGCCGTTATAAGTTCAAACTCGGTTGGCTTGTCATCCATCTGCTCGGCAAAGGGCTTTATATACTCGGTAAGCAAAGCAAGCTCACTGTTCGATATATTCTCCCCCTCAACTCTCATTCGTTCATTAAAGGTACGAATATAAGGAGAGGTATAAAGTCCCGTCTTATAGCCTGCCCTGCGAAGAACGCTGTCAAGCATGGCGGATGTAGAGCCTTTACCGTTGGTGCCTGCAATATGAATAAATTTTAATTTCCTTTCGGGATGCCCGAGACGCTCGCAAAGCTCGCCTATGCGTTCAAGCCCCGGCTTGCAAAAGGTCCAGCTTACCCCGTGGATATATTCAAGTGCTTCAGTATAATTCATCTTTTCCTCACTTATAGTCAACCGCTCTTTGAATGGCTGAATTCTTCAGCAAAAGAGATATTACGGCAAATTCAACAGCTATTATTCCAATATATATAGGTATTCTGAACAGAAGCGTTATTCCTGCTCCTCCCCAATTATAATAATGATGCCACAGTCCCAAGGTCTTTATTATCATTGAGCCTGTAATATGCGCCGCAACAACAGAAACAGATATCTGCGGTATACCCTTCTTTTTCACAAGATACTTAGAAACAACTCCGGAAACAACGCCTACGCATACAGCTCCTACCGTGACCAGCGGTATCGGAGCCATTCCTGCTGTAATGCAGCTGATTATATCAGTGGCAAGTCCTACACAGCCTCCTACTATCGGGCCAAAAAGGATACCCGCCATAATTATAGGCATATTTTCAAGCGTAACACGCAAGCCTATTCCGAAATTAAGAAACGGTATTACCTTGCAAAGTGATGCGATAACAATGCTTATAGCCGTCAGCATTGCGGCAG
>JAFQPL010000009.1 GCA_017411785.1 Clostridia bacterium | reverse complement strand
TCGTCACCTTGAGTAATATGCCTACCCTCGCTCATAAGCTTTTTCTCCTGAGCCGTTACGGTATGTATCAGCTTTATGAGCATCTCACGTCTGCCCTCGGATAATATTTCTCTGAAGCTGTTGCTTCGCGGTCTTGGCGCAGGTATCCACTCAAGGACTTCATCCTTAAGCTCCTTTGCAAGTAAATTAACATCATCGGCAGAACAGAGCTCTTGCATTTTTGATACAAGCATAGCATTATCAACGGGAATGTAAAGCTTTGAATTAAGGTCATTAATTGGCGATAAAACGTAAAAGTCCTTAAATTCATTGAGCGTTCCGAAATTTCTGCGTTCTATTTCAACTATCACGCAAACACCTTCCGATCTGTAGCTTACGTAACTTCCTTCCTTATACATTCATACACCTCTGTCACTTCTAACTATTGATAATATTTTACCATAATTCGAAAAAAATTTCAAAAGCAAAATTCAACAAAAAGAAATTTTTTTATCGGTTATTTTTGACATTTTAAAGAGTTATCAACTCATATTCCGCACCAAGCGCAGTGCAAGCCCTTTCCTCTCTGCCATGCGAGGTGAAAATTATTATCTGTATTCCCTCATCCGCAAGTGAGCAAAGCAGCTTGATCGCGCTAAGATGCCTCTTATCGTCAAGCTGACACAGTGACTCATCAAATATAATGGGAGGACGATCATCTCCGAATATCTGCAATATCAAAGCAATTCTGAGCGCAAGATACGCGGCATCCTTCGTGCCCGCACTGAGAAGCTCCGAAGAAACTCCGAAGCCATCGATATCAAGCGTAAGACCAAGCTGAGTATTTGTACGCAAAATATTATATTTTTCATTGCTTATCCTACTTAGAATTTCGCTTGCGGATTTGCTTATTGCAGGCGTAACATTCCCCCTCATCGAAGCGCTTGCATCCTCAATAGTATTCATAGCAAGAACAAGCGCGTTGTAAAAGGCTCGGTCCTTACGCACCTTTTCCTCAAGCTCCGCGAGTCTATCAGCTATTGGAATGGGGTTCTCCGCTTTAATTCTCAACGCAATAAGCTCATTCTGCAAAAGGGTAAGACGCCCCTCAAGAGCGGTTCTTTTAGCCGTACAGAAGCTTTTTTCACGCTCGGCAGCTTCAACAGCCTCGGGTGTTGCATCCTCAATTGAAACTGTAATTTCAGATTTAAGCTTTTCCTCATCATATCTTGAAAGAAGCTGTCTCTCGTTTTCAAGCATTCTCAAAAAAGCATCCTCTTCTCTCACAAGAGCATCATACTCATCTAAAAAGTCAGTCATTCTTTGTGCTTCTGACACAAGCTCGCTATATTCAGGCTCTGCATTTTCACCAAGCGTAAGCTTAAGCAAGGAATAGGCTCTTGCCCTTGTCGCTTCATAAAATTCCTCGGCAAGCGCCAATTCAGCTTCAAGCCTTGCGTTTTTACTGTCGTAAGCGCGCCTTAGGGCAAGCGCCTTTAAGCATTCCTCTATTCGCTCGGCAAGATTGCTCTCATCTGCGCAATACTGTTCGTTAAGTGAAGAAATAAGCGCATTGGCTTCCTTTTTGAGCTTTACCGCGCGAACTGCAACTCCTGCGGCAGCAACGGTCAGCAAGCCTGCCGCAACTAAAAATCCAACGCCTGTAAGAATACCGAGCAAAACAGTCAGAACAATTCCCGCGGTAACTGAAATTATGCTTGCCACGCTTAAGCCTACACAAATATCCTTAAGCCTTTTAGCATCTGCTTTTGCCTTCAACGCAGGGGCTAATATTTCATTTTTACCGCCATCAGCCTCAGCTATTTCGCCACGCTCCGCATCCTTAATATCAAAGCCTAAGATATGAGCCTTCTTCTCAGCTTCCTTTTCCGATAGAGCTCTGTCTCTTTCGTCTATCTCTCTTGCCGCGGCGCGAAGCTCCGCAACATGCGTTCTGTCGGGAAAAAAGTCTGTTTTTAAGAATTTTTTTGCGCAGATCTCCTTTTCCTTTGATATAGTGGGAAGCTCAGTTTCTTTTTTTCTCAAATCTTCAAAGCGCTTTATCAACGCGATTTTATTAAACTGTCCGACAAGAGCGTCCTTTTTTTCAAGCTCGAGCCGCAAAGCGTCGTATTCCGATTTCGTTTTTTCAAAGCTCTCGGCCTTACCCTCTATCGCGAGACTTGCATTCTTTGCCTCATCAAGCTTAAGCCTGAGAGAATTTATTTTTGCCTCATCCTCAAAAATACTTCCGCCCGCTTGATTCTTATGCATATACGAGGTCCTTATTGAATTAAGTTCCTTCAAAATCGAAGCCGTATCAATGCTCTCATCTGCCGAAGCAAGCATATTTGAAAGGCTCTGAGCTGTTTTTTCACCGTTTATATCACCTGAGCGCATCTGACCTACACAAGCGCTGCTCTCAAAAACCTCTCTCGGTACACCAAGAAAATACTCGCCCGGTGATTTTTCGGTTACTACGGGAGTTCCGTTATCAAGCGCAACGATACTAAGCTTTTCGGGGACTCTTGAGCGGTCACTGAATATTCTCTCTATCTTATACTCTCTGCCCCGATATTCAAGTATCATACTTCCCGAAGCAACGCTTCCCGACCAACTAAGAGATCTCTCGCGCTCGATATTGCTCTGTGAGCGTCTTTGCAAGCCGTAAAGCATAAACTTTATAAAAAGAAGCACCGTGCTTTTACCCGACTCATTTTCTCCATATATTACCGTCAGCCCTCCGCCCGAACCAAGCTTCAGGGCTTTATTTTTTATCCCACCAAATTCGGATATATATAATTCCTTTATTATCACTTTTCCGCCCTCGCTTATTTCACAACGTCAAACACGTTATTTCCGTCAATTGCTGAAAGCGCGATCTTCAACGCAAGTATCGCTTTTTGCTTTTCCTCCGCGTCCGCCGAGGTAAGCGACGGTAAAAGCAATCTATATATTTCACCTCTGAGCGTTACATCCTTTTCAAGATATTTTCCGTCATAAAGCGGAAGCGTCAGATCTTCGATTTCAAGATACTCAAGCCCGGCGTCCTCACGTATAAGCTCAGTTGCCGATTTTATTTCTTTTACGGTCTGAACATCGGCACTTCCCGTAATTTTCAAGCGAAGATATGTCCCTTGAGGATAAGACAACTGCTTCACGTAAGCAGCGATTTTTTTCGTTACATCCGCAGTATCGCTTGGCAAATTGTATTCGCAGGCAAAAAAGGCTCTGCTTGAAAGCACTATGCGCTTTGCCTCGCAGGAATACTCGTCAACGTCGACAACGAAAACTCCGCCCTCTCCCAGCTCATCAAAGCTTCTTCCTTCGGCAAAGCCGCAATAACGTATTCTTCCCTCTCTGTCCTCCTTATCCTCTCGGTTATGTATATGACCAAGCGCAGAATAAGCAAATCCAAATCGTGAAAGCTCGGTAACACTTATCGGAGCGTACCTCGAAAGCGGTGACGAGGTGTCAGCATGCGCGCACAAAAGCTTAAGGTATCCGTTGTCCTCGGGAAGCACCTCCCTCAAAAGCGGATTCTCGTTAAGAACAGCTGTAGTAAAGGCATATCCAAAGACCCTCACGCGAAGCTCGTCAAAATCAAAGGTCTGCAGATCAGAAGAATTGAAAACGTACAAATTCTCAAGCTTTTCCCTTTCTATTACAGAATAAAAGGAATTCTCGCTATAAGGATCGTGATTTCCCGGAGAAATAACTATTGGGATCCCCGCATTTTTCACAAGAGATACAAAAAGCGCTCGGGTATCGTTAGAAACATATTTACTGTCAAAAAGATCCCCCGATATCAGCATCATCTGACATCCCTCGCGCTCTGCGCACTCAAAAATATTTTCAAGAAGCGTTCTGCCAAGCTCTCTGTATTTTTCCGCATCCCTTGCTCCAAAAGCAGAAAATGCGCTGTCCAGATGTAGATCACCCGTATGTAGCAGTCTCATAAATTACTCCATAATATCATTTTTTATTCTTTCAAGCCGTGCCATAAGCTCTGCCGAAGCCTCCGGTAAATTGCGGAAACCAAACTCAATCCCCGCAGCATCATACTTTTCAAGGCAAAGCTTTCGAAACGGCAAAAGCTCGATTTTTTCAACGCAAGAATACTTTTTTGCTATCTCGCAAAGCCTTCTCACCGAAGTCTCTCCGTCATTTACCGTAGGAATTATTACCTGCCGCAGCCAAACTCGCTTTTGCAAAAGCTGTAGCCTTTCCAAAAACAGATCCACCCTCTCGCGCTTCATTCCCACGTATTTTTCGTAATCTGCGGTATCTGTATACTTATAGTCAAGCAAAACTATATCGGTTAGATCGAGTAAGCGCTCAACACTCTCATTATAAATACAACCGCTCGTGTCAAGCGCTGTGCCTATTCCCGCAGAAGCGCAAAGCGAAAAAAGCTCTGTGAGGAACTCACTTTGCATAAGAGGCTCGCCGCCCGACACGGTAACTCCGCCGCTTTTTCCGAAATAAGAACGAAGCCTTGAGATTTTAGAAAAAAGCTCCTGCGCGCCAATTTCCTCTCCCGCAGAAAAATCCCATGTATCAGGATTATGACAGCAAGCGCAACGCAAGGGACAGCCTTGCATAAACACCACAGCTCTTACGCCCGGACCATCAACAGTTCCAAGGCTTTGAAAGGAATGTATCTTTCCCGTCATAATTACATTTTATCGTGGAAGGTACGCATTATTACCTCCCTTTGCTGCTCACGAGAGAGCTTGCAGAAATTGACCGCATAGCCCGAAACTCTTATAGTAAGATTCGGATACTCCTCGGGGTGCTCGTACGCCTTCATAAGAAGCTCGCGGTTCATTACGTTTACGTTAAGATGATGCGCGTTATTAAGGAAATAACCGTCAATTATCGAAACAAGATTTTCTGTTTTTTCGCTCTCACTGCGACCAAGCGCATCGGGAACTATAGAAAAGGTATTTGATATTCCGTCGCGAGCATTCGCATAAGAAAGCTTTGCTACAGAGTTGAGAGAGGCAAGCGCGCCGTTCTCCTCTCTGTTATGCATCGGATTTGCGCCCGGGGCGAAGGGCTCGCCTGCGCGACGTCCGTCGGGCGTAGCTCCCGTCTTTTTACCGTATACTACGTTAGAGGTGATAGTAAGCACCGAGAGCGTATGCTCGGCATTTCTGTAGGTAGGCGTTTTGCGAAGCTCGGATATAACGTCGGCAAGAATTCCCTGCGCTATCTCGTCAACTCTGTCGTCATCGTTTCCGTATTTGGGGAATTCACCTACCGTTTCAAAATCAACTATATATCCCTGCTCGTTACGTATCGGCTTAACCTTAGCGTATTTAATAGCCGAAAGCGAATCCGCAAGCACCGAAAGCCCCGCAACGCCAAACGCCATAAGCCGCTCGACTTCGGTATCGTGGAGCGCCATCTGTATTTTTTCATAAGCGTATTTATCGTGCATAAAATGAATACAGTTCATAGTGTTTACGTAAAGCTTGCAAAGCCAAGCGAGATATCTGTCAAAGCGAGCCTTGACCAAGGTATAATCAAGAATCTCATCCGACATTACGTCATCCTGCGGACCGAGCCTCGTTCCAAATACATTATCGTAGCCTCCGTTAAGAGCAAGGAGCAAAAGCTTGGCAAGATTTGTTCTCGCTCCGAAGAACTGCATCTGCTTGCCGACCTTCATTGCCGAAACACAGCAGGCTATCGCGTAATCGTCACCGTAATAAAGTCTCATAAGGTCATCATTCTCATACTGAATCGAGTCTGTATCGATAGAGACCTTGGCGCAAAAGCGCTTAAAGCCCTCGGGCAATCTACTGCTCCAAAGCACCGTTAAATTAGGCTCGGGAGCTTCTCCAAGCGTATAAAGTGTGTTGAGCATTCGAAAAGAGGTCTTTGTTACGAGAGTTCTGTTACTATCACTCATTCCGCCTATGCTCTCGGTTATCCACATCGGGTCTCCGCCAAAAAGCTCATTGTACTCGGGAGTGCGAAGATGGCGCGCGGTTCGAAGCTTTATAACAAGATCGTCTATAAGCTCCTGCGCTTCGGTTTCGGTAAGTATTCCCTCCCTCATATCCCTCTCTATGTATATATCAAAGAAGGTGGAGCAGCGGCCGAAGGACATCGCCGCGCCGTTTTGCTCCTTGTTTGCCGCAAGATATCCAAAATAGGTCCATTGAATTGCCTCACGGGCATTTTTTGCGGGAAGACTTATATCGCATCCGTAAAAGCCCGCCATTTTTTTCAATTTTCCCAAAAAATCTATCTGACTGTAAAGCTCCTCGCAGAGCTTTATAGTCGCCATATCCATATTTTCCTCGCCAAGCCTCTTTTTATCGAGCTTCTTTTGCTCTATCAGAGCATCGGCGCCATAAAGCGCTATCCTGCGGTAATCGCCTATTATTCTTCCTCTGCCGTAGGCATCGGGTAAGCCTGTAAGAAGCGCGCAATGCCTTGCCGCCTTCATCTCGTCACTGTAAACTCGAAAAACACCGTCGTTATGAGTCGTGCGGTAAGTAAAGTAACGTTCTATTTCGTCAGAAAGCTTATATCCGTACGCCTCGCACGCGCTGCGCGCCATTCTGATTCCGCCAAAGGGATTTACACCGCGCTTTAGAGGCTCATCGGTCTGCAAGCCGACGATAAGCTCGTTCTCTTTATCTATATAGCCCGCGGGATAATTGCAAAGAGAGGATACTGTGGAAACGTCGATAGAAAGCACGCCTCCCGCCTCACGCTCCTGCCTTTGCAGATCCTTTAGCCTTGCGTTAAGCGCCTTGGTCCTCTCTGTAGCTCCCGCCAAAAAGGAAGCGTCACCCTCGTACGCCGTATAATTTTTGTTAATAAAATCTCTTACGTTAATATGCTCCTGCCAATCTCCCTCGCAAAAGCCCTTCCATGCCTCAAAATTCATAAAAATCCCTGCCTTTCTGCTTTAGTTTTGTTAAAAAACAAAACACCTCCGAAAAATATCGGGGGTGCCCAGACGGTCGGCTTTTAGAAAGAATTTATAAAAATTCTTTCGTTTTGGTGCACTGTGTTAATTCACTTTCCGCCAGCACCTCAACATAATTTATTATATCATATCGATAAGGAAAAGTCAATAAAATTCGCCAAAAAGCATATAAATTAATATAATATTTTTTCTTGGAGGTCCTATGCTTCTACCCATTCCCTACAACAGAATGCGCGCCGTTGATTACGCAAGAAAATGGGCGCTCTCGCGCAACCCTCTTTTCTTTGATTTCACCGAATTCGGCGGAAATTGCACGAACTTTGTTTCTCAGTGTATCTTTGCTGGCGCGCCCGTTATGAACTATACGCCTACCTTCGGTTGGTATTACGTAAGCCAAGGCGACCGCGCGCCCGCCTGGAGCGGAGTTGATGAGCTTTACGACTTTCTCACGGGCGCGCCCGATTTTATTGCGAACAACGAGGGATACGGTCCTTACGCGACCGATGCGCGAAACGCCGAGCGAATAGACCTCGGCGACGTTATTCAGCTTGCGCGCGAGGACGGAAGCTTTTATCACTCGTTGATTATAACAGGCTTTACAGATAACGATATTTTAGTATCGGCGCAGTCGAACGACGCCCTTGACCGTCCACTCTCGGAATACCGCTACGCGTCACTCCGCGCTCTGCACATCGAGGGAGCTATGCTCTACTTTGACGACGAAAAGATATATAACGACTTTTTAGAGGGAGTTTCTTTGCCGTAGGAGTTAAAAAAACGGACGGCAAACGCCGTCCGTTAATTTTTTATTCGCCTGTGTAGTTGTAGGTTATTACGCAAGAGGATGGAATTTTTGCATTAGACTTTGAAACGTTACCCCACTGCTCTTGTGTGCCGCGGTATTTTATACTCGTGAGGTTGGAGCAACCGCCGAACGCAGAAGAGCCGATGCTCGTGACGCCGCTTCCTATCGTTACGCTCGTAAGGTTGCAATTATAGAACGCATAATCGCCGATGCTCGTGACGCTGTTAGGTATCGTTACGCTCGTAAGGTTGGAGCAACCAGAGAACGCTTGATAGCCAATGCTCGTTACGCTGTCAGGTATCGTTACACTCGTAAGGCTACGGCAACCACAGAACGCCAAAACGCCGATGCTCGTGACGCTATTCGGTATCGTTACGCTCGTGAGGCTGGTGCAAAAATAGAACGCACGATTGCCTATGCTCGTGACGCTGTTTGGTATCGTTACATTCATAAGGCTATCGCAATTAGAGAACGCAGAATCGTGTATCTTATAATTCTCATCGTTATAATTTGCAGGCAATGTCAAATGCGTATCGCTTCCCGCGTATTTTACAAGATAATTAACGCCACCATAGGTATAGAAGAAATATCCGTTCTTATTTACTATCTTGCTCTCCCCGCTGTGTACCTCTAAAGCATAGCAAGCTACTTTACCGTTGCCGTTGCTTCCTTTTGTAACACCAAGTAAAGATTTGTCAATTACCTCAACAAGGCTATAGCAATATTCGAACGCATAATTGCCGATGCTCGTGACACCGCTTCCTATCGTTACGCTCGTAAGGCTTGAGCAATTATTGAACGCAGAAGAGCCTATAGTTCCGGATGTTATAACAACTTCTATTAAATTGCTTTTTGGAATTGCAGAAATAGCTGATGCGGGAATTGTTGCTTTTGCTATTTTACATCCCGAGAACGCAGAAGAGCCGATGCTTGTTACGCTATCAGGTATCGTTGCGCTCTTGAGGCTGTAGCAACGATAGAACGCATAGTTGCCTATGCTCGTTACGCTATCGGGAATCGTTATTTCCGCAAGATTTTTTGCTCCATTGAAAGCATCGGGTAAAATCTGCGTTACGGCTTTTCCTTTATAGGCTGACGGAATAACTATTTTTTCAAGATATTGAGTTTTTCCTGCTTTTACCCCATACGTTCCATCGGGAAGCGGATAAAAATCAAGTGCGTAATCATCGGTATTATCAGCACAATCTGACAATACCTTTCCTATTTGTATCGGATTTTCGGGGTCATCGGTATAGGTTATCCAAAGATAACCATCGATAATCTCGGTTTTAAGTATTCCTCTGCCGCTGTCGCCCTTATCGCCTGTTGCCTTTACATTTAGGCATACCCAAGTTTCGCCGTTATCATAAGATACGTACCAATAATTATCTTCGCCGACCTTTAATTTGGGAGTAACACCGTTGGCTCCTTGCTCGCCCTGCTCTCCTTGAGTGCCCTGTGCGCCTTGGGGACCTTGAGGACCTTGTGCACCTTGAGGACCTTGCTCGCCTTGGTCACCCTTTTCGCCTTGGTCACCCTTTTCGCCTTGGTCACCCTTTTCGCCTTGGTCGCCCTTTTCGCCTTTATTCGCTTCAGGCGATTCGGTTTTATTCTCGGTTTGCTCACTCTTTGGCTGATCATTCTCGGGTGTGCTTGCGTCACACGCCGCAAACGTGCCAAGAATCATAAGCAGTGCTAACGTTAAAGCTAAAAATTTTCTCATTGTCTTTTTCCTTCCTAAAAAATCATCATCACAATAATGGCACTGTTTAACTTTTTTGTCAACAGTACCTTGCGGATTTATTTTCAACTTATCATATCACAATTTGAGATATTTGTCAATATCTCAATATGAGATTTTATATAATAATTATACAAAGCGCCCTCAGGAGGATTTTTATGCGTATAAAAGAACTGCGCGAGGATAACGACCTCACGCAAAGGCAGCTTGCGGAACATCTGCATATCAGACAAAACACTTACTCGCAATACGAAAACGGTCAGCGGCAAATTCCGATTGACGCGCTTATCGCTATTGCGAAATTCTACAACACGTCAACAGATTATATTCTCGGACTTACGTCTGAAAAAAAGCCATACAAAAAATAAGACTCGGAGCATTCTCCGAGTCTTATTTTTATAGGAATCTATGCGTTCTGCCATTCTGCAGCTTTTTCTGCAGACATTCTCTTTATGTCCTCTTTGGTGTAGATAGACTCCTCACCGCCGTTTACATAAAGAAAGAATTTACCGTTAGGAGTCTGATAAAGACGCTCCTCATATCCCGCAGGATCGCCGAAACAACCAAAAGCGCGCTTTTCGATAAGAGTTGCGTTATCTGTATCATACTCTACCTTGCAAATAACCTTTTTCATACCAGCGTCTCCTTTCTTTTTAACTTATACACCTTCATTATATCACAAAATCATTGATATTGCAATATTTTAAAGCAAATTTATTATTTTTCACTTTATGCAGATCATTCCCGCAAGCGGAACTGCGATCTCGCAAAGCTCACCGTTGATAACGCCCTCGGAAACAGTCTCACCCATACAGTTGAGAACCTTATAGCCCTTTGCGTTTGCTCCTCTTATTACGAGCGTTTTGCTTCTTGAGGAATTAAGCGCGATTATCTCATTATAATTTCTGCAATCGATGATTATATCGGTATACGAGGTAAATATCGCCTTACCGTCCTTATAGGAGCAAGCTATACTGTATCCGCTTTCGGGATTTGCGGCGATAAGCTTACCGTCTATAAGCGTATCTCTGTTCTCCTTCCAGAAATGGAGATAGAAATCAAGCATTCTCTTATGCTCGTCACAAAGCCTCTCAACTCTGACAGATATCTGCGGAACGCTGTACATAATGCTTACAAGCTGAAGCGCGGCGCTCTCAACGTCATCGTCGTAATGCCACATTACCATATCGGAATGTATTGCCGTTTTGCCCGACGTATATCTCAAATTGATTATATTATGTCTGTTTCTGAAGCAATCGTTGGGACAGTCTGCTACTCTGAGCATATTTCCGTACTTTCTTATAGCGGGTCCAACGTAGCTCTGTCTGAACTCGATAAGTATTTCCGGATTAACCTCGCGAAGCGCATTTGTGATATCGATCATAAGAACGTCAATAGCATCCTCAAGTGATTGATAATCGCGTCTTGCATCATCTTCAAGAGATTTTCCCTCGCTCAACGCAAAGCTATCTATAAAGTCGAGCTTAAGTCCGTCAAGATCCCACTCTCTCACCGCCGTTGCGTATTTATCTATAAGATAATCGCGGACCTCTTTATAACGTGGGTCAAACACGTATACGCTCTTAGTAAAGTCAGGTGTACTAATGAGCATATCCTTAAAATGCTCAAACTGCTTTGCCTCAAGTCCTATAAACGGAACCGAGAACCAAAGCATGACCTTCATATCAAGCGCATGGATATCCTCAACAAACTTTCTCATATCGGAGAACTTATTCGGAGCCATCTCCCAGTCTCCGCAGGTAATATATCCTCTGCCCTGGTCGTGCGTCTGCCATCCGTCGTCAACTATAACGGTATCCATTCCGAGAGGCTTTGAGAGAGCGCACTCCTTTACTATCTGATCGGCAAAAAGCTCCTGGTGATAGCTATACCAAAGCGAATTTACGGGCTGCTTTGCTGAATCGGGAACATAAGCAGGCTTATATCCGCACTCATTCTCCCACCATTCTGTAACCGCGTAAAGCGTATCGTAATAAGGAACGTCGCGAAGATCAAGACGCACTGTTGCGGTGTACTCGGTAAGAGGCGCTACCTTTATAGTGAAAAATCTTATATCGCACTCGAATTCCGCGTTATGCTCGTGAACGCCGGTTGCTATCGCGGTTGGCGTCTTTGCGTCGGAGATCGCTATTGTAAGTCTGTTTTTTCCGTCAGCGGATACAAGAGCATGAAGCGGCATCCATGAGGCAAGTCTTGAGGTGCTGGTCTTCTTTTTCCACGTAACGCCCACAAATCTATCGTATCTTACGCTCGGACTCCAAACAGAATAAATGTCGATACTCGGAAAATCAAACCGTACCGTAAACTGCTCGGGTATCTCGGGTGTATCAAAATTCATCTTTACGTCAAAGGTTATAATGCCATCGCGTTCAACCTGATTTTCAATTCTTATTTTTGCGTTTGGACTTCCGCCCTTTATAATAAAATTCATCTACTGCCCTCCGTAGTAATATATTATAAGGCTATTATACCATACCCCAAAAAAAGTTTCAACAAAAATTAAAAAATTATATGAAATAATTGACAAAAAAAGTTCATATATGTTATAATTCTACTACCAAGCTATCAAAAGGAGTAACAATCGATGTTAGAAATAAAAAATCTATCAAAAATCTATAAATCTACCGCCAAAAACGGCGTAGACACAAAAGCTCTTGACAATGTTTCTCTTACATTCCCCGAAACAGGAATGGTTTTCCTTTTAGGTAAGAGCGGAAGCGGTAAATCAACACTTCTTAACGTTTGCGGAGGTCTTGATGCCCCCACAAGCGGCGAAATAATTGTAAAAGGAAAAAGCAGCAAGAGCTTTTCACAAAGCGATTTTGACAGCTACAGAAACACCTTTATAGGATTTATATTCCAAGAATACAACATTCTCAATGAATTTTCAGTTGAGGACAATATTGCGCTTGCGCTTGAGCTTCAGGGTAAACCAAAGGATAAAAAAGCTATCGCCGAGCTTCTCGATGAGGTTGACCTCTCAGGCTTTGCAAAACGTAAGCCCAATACTCTCTCCGGCGGTCAGAAGCAAAGGATAGCCATAGCGCGCGCCTTAGTAAAATCACCTGAGATAATCATGGCAGACGAGCCTACAGGAGCTCTTGACTCCAACACGGGTAAGCAAGTCCTTGATACGTTGAAAAAGCTCTCACGCAATAAGCTTGTTATCGTCGTATCCCACGACAGAGATTTTGCCGAGCTTTACGGCGATAGAATTATCGAGCTTAAGGACGGAAAAATCCTATCCGATATCTCAAAAGCGGAAATGCCACAAAAAGAAATCAGTGACTCCATCAGTACATTAGGCGAGGTCCTTTGCGTAAAGAGCGGAACAAATCTTACCGACGGAGATATGAAGCAGATAAAAAGCTTTCTCGAGAGCGCCTCGGGAGACGTTATTATCGCTAAAAACGAAAAGGATATATCTACATTTAAAAAGGCTGTACGCATAACCGATTCGGGTTCTCAGGAATATTTTGCTGACACCGATGAAAAAAAGCTTAACATAAAGCAATACAAGCCCGAGGACAGCAAATTTATCCGTTCACGCCTTCCCCTGCGCCACGCGTCAAAGATCGGCGTTTCGGGTCTTAAAAACAAGCCTGTTCGTCTTTTGATGACTGTTGCGCTCTGTACCGTTGCGTTTATTCTTTTTGGCCTTTTATCAACTCTTACCTTCTATGACAGCGAAGCAATGTTCAAGCAGACCCTTTCAAATCTTAACAAGGAATACGTAACGCTTGATAAATCATTTCAGACCACGGTAAAGGACTACTCACACGGAATATTAGAGCACGAATACACAAGCACCAAGCCCGCACTTTTCAGCGATGCGGAAATGGCAGAGCTGCGCAAAGAATTCGGAGCTGATATTTTTGGAGCTACCTCTACAAGCGGGCTTGAATTTTCTGTACGCTCCAGACCCTCTGATTACTGGAACAATTCTATTTCGGTGATAGCGTATGTCCCCGAAGGAAATTCATTCAGAGGCAAAATAAACGGAAAATACCCAAGTGCCGACAATGAAATATGTATTTCCTCCTATTCCGCGGATATGCTTATTGCTTGTAAAACGACCGATGAACGCGGTGAGGTCCTCGAGCTTCAAACTTACGATGATATTATTGGCAAAACGCTTATCCTCTCGGGAACTGCATACAAGGTTTCAGGTATATTTACCAGTGAACCGATCGATCCTAAATTCGACGTTCTGAAAGAAACAGGAACCGCAAATTATTCTCTGCTCTCAAGCTTTGACGCAGAGCTTCGCAGCGGAACCTACACTATGGCTCTTCTCTCGAAGCCCGCATTTGAAGATCTAAGCATGCGAAGCAACGGCTTTTTCGATAGCAATCAAAGGACCCCCGCATTTGTCGAGCTTGCTTTTTCCAACGCTCCTGAAAACGATAAAAACGACACTAATGTCAATGACTATCCCTCGAGCGAGTATCAGAGCATATCCTCGCTTCCTTCATCGCACATCAAATATTTCGGCGCATCTGCTGCTTTGGCGGATAACGAGGCGATCATAAGCTCTCAGGATTGGCTCCGCCAAATCTCAAACAAAATACAGCTCTCGAATTCCATCGATGAAGAGTCATCAAAGCTTCTTGACGATATTTATGCCGTAACCGAAGGACGCAGAGCTGTTTACGATGAAAAAACGGGGGCATTTATAAAGGAAGAAGAGTTAAGTAAGCAAGAACGTAGCGAGCTTTTTGAAAAGCTCTTTGCAAAGCTTAAGGGTGAAAGCATTTACCTTGAGCTTACCCCTTCAGACGAAAATAACCTCAGAATAGGTGAGCCTACCCGCTACAACGTAGCAGGCATTTATGAGGAGTACGATTATAAAAACACAGTTTATCTGTCACAAAAAGAATTTGACAAGCATTGGGAAATTCAATTCCCCACATTCAGCTACTGCTCTGTTGAAACGACCTCATACAAAAAAGATCCCAACGCGACCTATTCAATGATATTTGCGCCATTTACCAATACCGATGCACAGAAAAACGCGCTTTGGGAGATCTACTCAAATACAGAATTCGATACCAACTCAACAAAGCTTTCGGTTGCGGGAAATTACGTATACACTCTTAGCACGGTAGATGCATTCGTCAAAGAGCTCTCCAACATATTCCTTTACGTAGGTCTCGTTTTCGCACTTTTTGCGATACTTCTCTTCTCTAACTTCATAACCACATCTATACATCAGAAGCGCAGAGAAATAGGAATTCTCCGTGCGGTTGGAGCAAGAGGCACCGATGTATTTAAGATATTCTTCTCGGAATCCTTTGTTATCGCCTTTATATGCTCGCTTATTTCGATAATCGGAAGCATATTTATATGCAACGCGTTAAACGTTGGAATGGCAGGAGAATTCGGAGTAGCACTATTCGTATTCGGACCGCTCTCATTGCTTGTAATTATCGGAGTTGCATTGCTCACTGCAATACTCGCAACTATCATTCCTGTATGGATAGCGGCAAAAAAGAAACCTGTTGATTCTATAAAAGCTTTATAAATAAAGCAATAAACACAATATCACTATTATCAAAATGTGGCTGTCTCAAATTTACATTTGAGACAGCCACTTCTTTTTGTAAAACGAAAAAGGACACCACGAATGCAAAAACATTTGTGATGCCCTTGACTGTTATTTCATATAATTGGCACATGCCTTCTCAAGCAGAAGAAAATCGTTACAGCGCTTGGCGAGGGATGAACCTTCACCGTCATTAGCTTATCTATTGTTTCTTTAATGTTGTCACTGATGAAACAAGCATTCTGCGAAGTTCGATACATTTGCTTTGAAAATCTTTGAATTCTGCTTCTGTAAATGAATTGGTTTCGTAAAGCAACTCAAACCAATATTCACTCTCATTACATTCTTTAAGAGCAATTTCAAACTTGGAGATAAAATCCTTTGTTCCCTGTGCATACTGCGCCTCGTGAACATTGGCACCCACAGAAGTTCCGCAACGCAAAAGTTGGTTGATTAAAGCTCCCTCAACATTGTTTTGCTTCAATCTTCGGCAAAGAAACACAATATCTTTGGCAAAGTCTTTAGATTTAATTCTAAGTACACTATCAGCCATTTTTAACTCCTGTAATTTCAAACTTGGCGAAGCCAATCATAACTTGCCGAAGGCAATCATAACTGATAACTCGTTTCGCGGTTAGAGAACGAGAAGTTATGAGTTTAGAGTTATGAATTTGGCTTCGCCAAATGTTATGATATGGTCGTTTCTGCGAAACGATCATAGTTGATTTTCGCTATGCGAAAATCATTCCCATTCGCTTAAATTAGCATTATATTGAGTGGATTTAGGTCTTTTCGCGCGGTTTTTCGGGGGATTTGACCGCTATTTTCCGCCTCGTCTATGGCGTCTACGAAAAAACGGTATCAAATTGGTATCACCGATACCACCCAAAAAACACACTTTCTCTGTTCGCTTTATTATACCATAAAAGAGGAATAATTACAAGAGGTTTAGCAAAAATATACGCACCCTCCACGGTTGATTTTTTGTTAGAATTATGATATAATAGATTATAGACAATATTGGACTGGAGGGCTATCATTGAGCAAACAAATCATAGGCACTTGCGCACTTTGTAAAAAGATTAAAAAATTAAATTTTGAACATATTCCCCCACGTGCAGCATTGAATGCCGCACCGGCTAAGCCTGTTCTTATAGAAAAACTATTGTTAAGCGATAATTTGCCTTGGGAAACAAAAGGAATTCAATATAGCAATTTGCAAAAAGGGATGGGATTATATTCTATTTGCGAAGATTGCAACAGCTCAACAGGCGGAAACTATGGAACTGACTATGCTGATTTTGCTTGTGCTATAGATTGGTTCCTCTCAAGGAAAGATGGTACATTATTTGAAGGGATAGAGATTCAAAAACTTCATCCGCTTCGATTCATTAAACAAGTAGCATCAATGTTTTGCTCAATAAACGAAGTTGATAATTCAGAGTTGGATGATTTGCGCGAATTTGTGCTAAACAAAAATGCTGTGGGGTTAGATAAGACCAAATACAGAATATGTATGTACTTTACTCATAGTGTATTTTACAAATACTTGCCACTCTCCCCAATTGTCAAGAAGTCCAATGAAATTATTCGTGTTAGTGAAATAGCCACATATCCTCTTGGATTTATAATGTATTTATCTCCAAACATGAAGTCTAATTATGAAGGTATAGATATAACAAGCTTTGCAGACGACAACTATGATTACGAATGTAAGTTGCAAATGCCGCTGTGTGTTAAAGAAGTGAACTCCGCGCTTCCTTTGGATTTTAGAACCAAAGATGAAATAGTTGGTGTCTAATGCAATAGTGATAAGCTCCCGACTTTCAACAAGAAAATCGGGAGCTACTTTTTATATGTTGGAATATTGCGGTATTATGAACCTTAATTTACAGTTCCATTATTTTGCCCTATCAAGTTACCAACATAGGTGGAGGGTGTAGCACTAACTTCACCGCTTGCGTTGCAAGATGTTACTGTTCCGTTATATCCATTTTCTCCAATCAAACCACCTGCACAAGCAGTTTTATAAACTCTTACTGAATTATAACCCGTCGCGGATGCGTATATTGTTCCCGATGCAGTACAGCCTTGAATTGATCCTTGATTTTCTCCAACCAAACCTCCGGCAGAAGCTACTACATCAACATAATTGTTATTATTGTTAGAGTTCGAATATGCAACAGCCGAAACACTTACAGCGGAAGAAGAATTGGTAATTGTTCCTCCATTGTTATACCCAATTAAACCACCCGAATATATTTGTGAGCTTCGATTATAGCCGTCAGCTTCGATGGTTATAGTGCCAGAGGTAGAACAATTATCAACTA
The DNA here is from genome assembly GCA_017411785.1 of Clostridia bacterium. GTDB lineage: Bacteria > Bacillota > Clostridia > Oscillospirales > CAG-272 > HGM12713. The sequence continues at coordinate 8,184 of JAFQPL010000009.1, read as the reverse complement.
CCCCCGAATTATAGCCTATTAAGCCACCAACATAAGAAAATGACTGCTTAATATCAAAAGATATATTCTTTATTTTGATATTTTTTACTGTTCCGCAATTGGCACCAAAAAATCCAAACTCAGTATCTGCATCCATTTGCGACAGTTTAAGATTTTCAATGTAAAAACCATTTCCATCAAAAACGCCTGTAAACGGATTGTCTTGCGTTCCAATAGGAGTCCATGTAATACCATTCAAATCGAGATTTGCCACCAAAATATATTCACCGTTCAAAACAATTTCTGATAATTGTTCAACCTTATAAATCGGTGTGTATCCGGAAGAATGGTAATAAACAGCGTTAATCGTAATATCTTGAGGGATGAAAGAATACTCGCTCCATTTGCTTTCGCATCCCGTTATAACGGGAATTTGAGGTTCAACGATAGATACAGATTCAACGGTAAAAGGAACAGTTCCTACTACTATTCCATCAGCTTTGAAGGTTGCTGTATATGTTATTGGATCGTAATGAGCATAGAGGGTTGTGTTCTCTGATTTATCCCACGTTTTAACGCTTTTCATATCGCCGTCATAGTATTTAACGTTATTGTTGTCAAAATATCCTACAAATGTGTATCCTGATTTTGTCGGTGCAGATGCTTGTGGCATATCAGCATCAAAGCATACACTTACTGAATTGCTTCCGCCCACACCGTCCTGTTTGTTAAATGTTATAGTTAAAGTGTTTGCTTCATATTTTGCATACAATGTGGAATCACTTGCCTTATCCCATTTTCTTGTGCTTGACATCAAAGAATCATAATATTGTACTTGATTTTCATCAAAATAACCTTTAAAAGTATATCCTTCTTTGGTTGGTGCTGTGGCAACTGTCATTGAAGCATCAAAAACCGCTGAAACGCTATTGCTGCCTCCCGAACCATCGCATTTATTAAAAGTAATGGTATAGGTGTTTGCCTCCCACAAAGCTTTGATTGTTTTATTTTCGGTTATTGGTGTAGAAAAATCATATTCCCATTCTTTGAAGGTATATCCCGTTTTGCTCAAATCTGTCGCAGAGGGGGCTGTAGCGCAATCTCCTTCCTCGATGTATTGAGCATCACACGTTGCATTCGTGTTTGTTTGAAAAGTAACCGTGTAAATAGGCTTGCGGCGAATAGTAATTGTATAGAGCTTCTGGTTGTTTCCATTGGTAACCAATATGTAAAAAGTATTGTCTCCGGCATTCAATGAAACAGTTTTGCTTTGGATAACATCGGTACAACCAATATCATGTGCCAACAAATACGAAGCATTCTCGCTAACAACAATATCATTTAAGAACGAGAAGGTTGTTGTTGAATTGCTGAATGTTCCCGTAACAGCATCACCGTCGATTGAAAGCAAGGTCGAAGAAATATCGGTGCTGTTATTAGTGGCAGATGTCTGGCTTTCATTCTCCGTATTAGGGTTGTCTGTTGAACCGCCTTCACTTCCACCACCCGTGTCGGTAATTTCGCTTCCATTGTCGTTGTTGCCATCATCATTACCATCACATGCTGTAGAGCATAATAAGATTGTAATTGCCAACATTAACATCGCTAATACAGATAAAAAACTTCTTATACGCATAGTGTTACCTCCTTTATAAAAAGTGCGCCGACCGGAGCCGACGCACAAAAAACACAAACCCCGATTTGTCGCTCAACAAACTTATGCGGAAGGTGTATAACACGCTTACATAACTGGAATTTGCATTTTTATCAAATTCAATATGTAAGCGCAACGAAAAAGAGTATATCTCTATACAAGAAAATACACCTAATGTTCCGCTAATATTCAGTTTGTTGAGCATATTTATTATATCACAGTTTTTGCATCTTTTCAATAGAAAACACAAAAAAGGACACCACGAATGTAAAAACATTTGTGATGCCCTGATCGAGCAATTATAGTTCCATCGAAAAGCCTCTGTCGTGCGATGCACGCTCCTGTTCGTAATGCTCGGCTTCCTCTTCTGCCCGTTGTTGTGCTCTGTCGAGAATTTCCTCAACGGCATCGTTGCCGATCTCGTCGCGGATGGTCTGCAAGGTGTCGGAATCTCTTTGCAAGACTTGATTGCGCTGTTCGAGCCGTCGGGAATAGGAACGCTCACTCTGAAGCTCGTGCAGCTTGCGATTATATTCACGCATCAGGTCTTTGATTTTTGATACGAGAGCTATAATAACATTCTTTAGCTTTTCCACAAACGGCGCGGCGGTTTTCTCCTTATACGCCTTCGCACCCGTCAAAGCCTTCGGCTCAGGCAACTGCCATTCGGGATCGTTGTAATATTTATAGGTTTCCATCTCTACTTCGTCAGCCATCGCTCTGAGTCCTTCGATCTCGTCGCTCAAAGCCTTTCGCTTTGCCTCCGCCTCTGAGATCTCTTCCTCAAGCTCGTCCTTACTGTCTTGGAGAGAGCCGACTTGAACAGTCAGCTCTGCTACCTCTTGCGTTCGCATCTTCTTCTCGTAATCGAGAACGGACAGATGCTTCTCGTGTGTGCCAAGCTTCTTCCACCCAACGCCGTGGCGTTCCATAATCAGCGCAAGCTGTTCCTTCTCTCTGCCGACAAACAAGTTCCACTCGGTTTCAAGCTTCGTGCCGCCCGTGATGCCTTGCTGTGCAAGAGCAGACTTTAGTGACACGCGCGTTTCAAGTCCGCGCTTGCTCCCGGTGGTGAACGGTATAAAATCAATGTGCAGATGGGGCGTTGCCTCGTCCATGTGCAGATAAGCGGCGAACACTCGCAGGTGAGGATTTCGTTCTTGAAATCCTTTCATATACTCGTCGAGCATTTCTGCCGCCTCCGCACCGAACTCGCTCTGTGCGTTAGTATCGTTACAATTACCGATTTGAAGTATCAGCTCGTGAAACGGCTTCTCTTGTTTTCCCGACCGTATCTTTTCATAGTAATTGCTTATCCTTCTGTCAGAGCGTGTTTGCTTGGCGTTGTACTTTTTGAGTGCTTCACCGAACAGCTCTTGATATACCGTCTTTATATTTTCGCTACAATAGCAGCGGTTCAAATGACTTCTTTCGGGATCGGTGTTCTTGGCGTGGAATACGCGCCCATTATGAGCAACCGAACCTTTTCCTACTTCTGCGCTTATCGTTCTTTCTATAATCGTACCTTCCTATCTGCTGCCCGTAAGGGTAGCGGTTTTGTTACTTTTGCCAAAAGTAACGCAAAAGCACTTTTGACAGCCTAAAGGCCATCAAAAGATGCTATTGCGCTCTCCCGAGGGGGCGGGACGCTGCCCCTGCACCCCGGCACCGTGTCGATGCGTGTCGGTGGTGACGGTGTTTTACACACCCCCACTAACACCGACACGACCGTCACGGAGCGTCACGCCGGACTCGGCTCTGCAAGTGATAAGCTCACCTTGCGCCCGTCGTGACAACGGCTGCTCTTATATCGGATGCCGTATTCCTTGAGCAGCCGTCCTGCATTGATGTTCAACCTAAGCGTGAGTACGTTCGGCTTCATATCAACGCAGAGAAGTGTTGCAAGTTCGGTTGGCGAACCCACCCAACTTGACCTACCGGCAGAAAGAAAAGAAGCAACGGAGTCGAGCAAGGGATCGCTCGGCTCTACCCATAATTCGTTCTCGGCTTTCTCAAGCTCCCACACAAGTGTTTCAACATTACGGTTGAGGTAAAATTTCTGATCGGGCTGATCTCTGCCGACCACATCAATGGTCGCGCCGTTGCCCGTTCGCCTTTCCTTGCTGATAATAAACGCGCCGTCGGCGGCACCCATCAGACCGTTCGTGCCGGAAATCATATCAAAAATATCGTCCGCTTGTTGCTTTCTTGTGTGGTGGACGATCAGGAGAGTAACGCCCGTTCCGTCGGTCATTGCCTTCAGCTTCGCAACGATTTCGTAATCGCTTGCGTAGCTGTAATCCTTACCGCCCACATCACGCACACGCTGAAGCACATCAATTATGATCAAGCGTGTGTCGGGATGGTTGCGAATGAAGGCCTTGATCTGTTCGTCAAAGCCGTTGCCGAGAACTCTCGCCTCGGTAGCGAGATGCAAATTCGGCGCGCTGTTCGTACCGAACATACGGTAGAGCCTGCGTTGGAGTCTTGCGTAATCATCCTCAAGAGCGAGGTACAGCACCGTGCCTTTTCGCACGGCGTTGCCCCACAGCTCTGTGCCTGTGCTAACGTGGTAGGCGAGCTGAGCCATCAGAAAGCTCTTGCCTACCTTCGACGGCCCTGCAAAAAGGTACGTGCCCGGATAAAGCACACCGTCAATAATCGGCAGACTTACATCGAAGGTCGTGTCGTAAAGCTCGTCCATCGTTACGGTTTTCAAATAAGAGGTGTCATTCGCCAAAATCCACTCTCTGCGAAAATCGTAGGAAAAATCGTCAAACCCCTTGTTTTCTTCTTCTGTTTGTGATATACTATCTGTGTGAATACTTTGAGATGACTGTCCTGCATCTGCGCCAACAGATGTTGCAAGGGCGGTCATTTCTTTTTCCGTCATACGCTCTCTCCTTTCATTCCTTCCATCGTAACGGTGATAAGGTTGATTGTTTCGAGCAGTTCGGGCGAAATTTCGCACGCTGTGGCGAGTTCGCGCAGTTCGGCGAGTACCTCTGCCAACTGCTCCTTGAGAGCCTTATAAACCCTCGGATTGCCCTGTACAACCACATCACGCTCAAGGCAACGGTTGCACACATAATCTTGCTTCGTGAGTCCCGAAAGCTTCACGGCAATATCAAGTTGACGGCTTTCCTCGGGTGACATTCTGAATGCGATTGTGTGGCAACGCCATCTTTGATACTTATCTCTGTTTTTAGCTGACATAATATTAACCTCTCTCTGTGTTTAATTTGTTTGCGATTTCCTTCTGCGTGGTCGGGAAAAGGTGTGCGTAGCGGTAGGTGATATCAATGCTTTCGTGACCGACACGGTCTGCTATTGCAACGGCTGAAAATCCCATATTGATAAGCAAGGAAACGTGCGAGTGGCGAAGGTCGTGAATACGGATACGCTTCACACCCGTGGCATTGCAGCCTCTCGTCATTTCACGGTGAAGGTATCCCTTCGTGATCGGGAAGATGCGAGTATCACCCTCAACACTATACAAGGCTTTGAGATAGTCCTGTATCTCGTCCACAAGAAAATCGGGCATTTTGATATTGCGAATACTTTTGTCGGTCTTGGGATCTGTGATAACATCCTCGCCGTGTATTCTCTGATAGGATTTTGTGATGCGGACGATGCCGTCCTCAAGATCAAAATCGTTCGGTGTCAGGGCGAGCAATTCACCCATACGGAGTCCACACCAATAGAGCATTTCAAAGGCATAGAAGGAGATCGGCTTGTCCATAATCTCCTCGGCAAAGGTCGTATATTCGTCCTTCGTCCAAAAGAGCATCTCTCTCGTTTTCTCCTTACCCATATTGCCAGCCTTTGCGGCAGGGTTGCTTGAAAGCTCATAGTAGCGAACAGCGTGGTTGAATATCGCGCTGAGCTGATTGTGAATGGTTTTGAGATAGGTCGGCGTGTAGGCGTTCCCATTCTCATCTCTGTGCGCCATTATTACCTTCTGCCAAGCGATCACATCGGAAGGCTTAATATCGCACATACGCTTATTTTTGAAATAAGGGAGGATTTTTTGATCGATCACGCTTGTTTTCATAATCCAAGTGCTGAGCTTAAGTCTGTCCTTCAAATCTTCCTTGTAAAGCTCCAAGAAGGACTCGAAGGTCATATCAAGGCTTGCGTTCTCTTTCAGAAGGAACTTTCGCTCCCACTCAAGAGTCTCGCGCTTGCTTTGAAATCCGCGCTTGACCTTACGTGTTTTTTTGCCCGTCCAATCCTCGTAACGAACGGACACATACCAAGTTTTGCTGTCTTTTTCCTTATAAGCAGGCATTCTTACGCTCCTTTCATATTGTTCTGCTGCATACCGTAGAGCTTCTCTTCGTAAAACTTACGGCTGACCTTTCCGGCGATCGTGATATAACCCTTTTCCTCAAGCTCGGCGTTGAGCCTCTTGATGAGGTTATATGCGAAAGCTCTGGACACGCCGAGATCAGCAGCGATCTCAACGGCGGTGACCATTAAAGTTCTCTCCATTCAGTGTACCTCCTTCCCTCAGTAGTGTTAATTTCATAAAACCGCCTCCTTTCAAGAGATTAGACAATTACGATGAGTTGGATTTGAATTGTCTAAATAGATTATAACGGCATCTTGACAAAATTGCAATAGAATTGTATAATGTTTATTGGAGTGATGTTGATTGTCTAAAATCAATCCAATTTGCATTTTCTAACGGCGAGGTGTGTGTATGGCAAAACAAAAATATGATTTCTCGGAATACGAGATGTCACATACAGAAAAACGAAGCTCCACTTTAAGAGGAAATCAAAATGTATCATATGATTTTTTCTTCAACGATGTAAGCTTTGATCCCGACGAGCGAACATTTGTGATAACTGTCGATTCAGGCAACGAGGATTTCTCTATGCAAGAAGCCATCGACCAATATAATGAGGACGAAGCCAAGCGCAGAGATATTCACGAGGAAATTCTGAGCGAAGAAGAAATCCAACAGAGAGAAGAAAGCCGTTTGCGCGATTTGGAGTACAATGCCGAGGTTCTCGCTCGTATGAATTCCAAATACATTATCTCAAAGGATCTTATAGATAACGAGGAAAACAATTACTATATCGACAACCCACAAATCAAGCGCATTCCCCTCAACAATGTTTTGAGTGGCGCAAGAATCAAAATGAGATATGGCGAGGGAATCCTTGATTTTGTATACGCTGATTTCAAAACACCTGCAACCGAGGCAATGAAGTTCTACAATTTTATGAATGCGTTAGGAAACTTTATTGGAGAACAAAGCGGAAAAACAAAGCCGACAGAAGAAATTCAAGCACGTGCGCCGGAGAAGGTATACAATCGCAATCAGTTAATTGTTGAAGATTATTTCAGATATCAGGACACGATGTCAAACATTAAACAGGTCGCATACGCCTCTCTTTATACTACCGTTTGTCCTCCGTTGTTTAAGGAATTTCGCACGAGTGCGAAAGCCTTAAAATCATATTGCAATGTGCTTTTGATGCTTCAAAAAGAGTATTTGGATATGATAGAGTTTTGCTTCGATGAAAACTACTATCCCGAAGTCCTCGGTCATTTAGCACCGTCTGAACGATGGTTTGTTTTCAAAAGACTTCACAATTTAAGTTCCGTATCATATCGAAAAGAGTCTTTAACATTCAGCACAATGATACTTAGCGGAAATGTTATGCCTTATGGATTGCCTCCAACGGAGATTGCTCGCCGTATAAACACCAAAATTGATCAAACGGAACAGCACCTTGCTTTTGAAGAAAAATATAACATCACGCACAAAGAGCTTGAACCATATCTCCGTTTTCCGCATTTTATATCGTTCAAGTATGAGTTTCGCACCGTTGCGGATATTTTGGAATTAGAATTTACCAAGATGCTTGAACAAGATATTCGCTTCAAAAAATGCAAACGCTGTGGCAGATACTTCATTATGAAGGGCAACTACGATACGAACTACTGTGACAGAGTGGCAGAAGGACAAACACGCACGTGCCAAGATCTTGCCGCACAAGAGAACTACAAAGCGAAAGCAGCCGAGAACCCAGCACTTGCGATTTACAGCAAATACTACAAGCGTTATGCAGCTCGTGTTCGTTCCCGTCAGATCAAAGAACCCGACTTCAAGAAATGGAAGTTCCAAGCACTCTCCAAGCGCGATGAGTGTTCGGACGGTAAAATAACCGTTGAGGAATACATCTCTTGGATGGAAGGTTGTTTCCCGAACAGAACGCCTAAAACCTAACAGAATACAAAAATAGCCTCTCTTGCTGAACTTAAGCGTTCAAACAAGAGAGGCTATCTCTTATATTGATTTATTATGAGAATAATTCCATTGGTATCAAAACGGTATCAAAAATCCGCTTCGAGTGCCGAAACCCCTTGATATATAAGGCTTTTTGGACTTGCGTTAATTATTCCCACTCTATTGTTCCTATAGGCTTTGGCGTTAGATCAAGCAATACTCTGTTTATACCCTCGACCTCTGCCGTTATTCTGTTTGTTATCTTATGTAAAATCTCGTACGGAATTTCCTCGATAGTTGCGCTCAT
>JAFQPL010000063.1 GCA_017411785.1 Clostridia bacterium | reverse complement strand
TGAGCCGCGGAAGTTCTCTCTTACCTTAACCTCATCGCCTGCCTTAACTATGATAGAAGGGATATTTACCTTCTTGCCGTTGAGCTCAAAATGCTCGTGAAGAACGAGCTGACGAGCTTCCTTACGGCTGGATGCCATTCCCATTCTGTAAACAACGTTATCCAAACGTCTCTCTATAAGCTTGAGAAGGTTCTCACCGGTCATTCCTTCTTGACGGTCTGCCTCTACGAAATAGTTCTTAAACTGCTTTTCAAGAACTCCGTAGTATCTCTTTGTAGTCTGCTTCTCACGAAGCTGCATTCCATATTCTCTCTGCTTCTTTGTTGCCGCGCCGTGCTGACCGGGAGCTGTGCTTCTGCGGTCAAGAGCGCACTTGCCGGAAGTGCATCTATCGCCCTTAAGGGAGAGCTTTTTGCCTTCTCTGCGGCAAAGCTTACAAGCAGGTCCTGTATATCTTGCCATTTCTGTTTCCTCCTATTTAGAATTAAACGCGTCTGCGCTTAGGCGGTCTGCAACCGTTGTGCGGAACAGGGGTAACGTCTTTGATCATAGTGATCTGAAGACCAACTACCTCAAGTGCGCGAATTGCAGATTCTCTTCCGGATCCAGGTCCCTTAACGTATACGTCAACGGTCTTAAGGCCATGCTCCATTGCTGCCTTTGCTGCCGTCTCAGATGCCATCTGAGCTGCAAAAGGAGTGGACTTTCTGGAGCCTTTAAATCCGAGCTCGCCTGCGGATGCCCAAGAAATCGTATTACCTGCTACATCGGTAACGGTTACGATGGTATTGTTAAAGGTTGCAGCTATATGCACAGCACCCTTCTCAATATTCTTTTTCTCGCGGCGTCTCTTGATAACTTTTTTAGCAACTTTAGCCATCTTGTCTGCCTCCTATTACTTCTTCTTATTAGCGATTGTCTTTGCAGGACCTTTTCTGGTTCTTGCATTTGTTTTTGTTCTTTGTCCTCTTACCGGCAATCCCTTTCTGTGACGGATTCCACGGTAGCAGTTGATCTCTATCATATTTTTGATATTAAGACCAACCTCACGGCGAAGATCACCCTCAACCGTATAGGAATTTTCAATTACGTCACGAAGCTTTGCTATTTCTTCTTCGGTAAGATCCTTTGCGCGCTTATCAGGGTCAACGCCCGTCTTTGAAAGAATATCGTTAGCACTCTTGCGGCCTATACCGTAAATATAGGTAAGAGCGATCTCTACGCGCTTGTTATTCGGAATATCAACACCAGCTATACGAGCCATTCTGTTTATTCACCTTTCTGTTAGATTTTCTGGCAATCAGCCCTGCTTCTGCTTATGCTTTGGGTTTTCGCAGATAACCATTACCTTGCCTTTTCTCTTTATGATCTTGCACTTCTCGCAGATCTTTTTTACGGATGGTTTAACCTTCATTTTTATTATACCAACCCTTTCTTAAATTACTTTGCGCGCCAGGTTATGCGTCCTTTAGTAAGGTCGTAAACCGAAACCTCTATAGTAACGCGGTCACCGGGCAAAATTCGTATATAATTCATTCTGAGCTTTCCTGAAATATGAGCAGTAACTATATGCTCATTTGGAAGCTTTACCTTGAAGGTAGCGTTGGGCAACGCCTCAACAACTACACCCTCAAATTCAATAACGTCATCCTTTGACAGAATAATCCCTCCTCTGCAACGTTTTTGCGACTACTTACCAATCTTTATCAACAAGGGTAGTAATAACTGTTCCCTCAGATGTAAGTACAACCGTGTTTTCATAATGAGCCGAGAGAGTCTTATCTCTCGTTTTTACCGTCCATCCGTCAGATAATTCGTAAACATCGCAAGCGCCAACGTTTACCATCGGCTCTATTGCAAGCGCCATACCCACGCAAAGTCTTGCGCCTCTGCCCGCAGTTCCAAAATTCGGGACCTCGGGAGATTCGTGAAGATCTTTGCCTATACCGTGACCGATATATCGTTTTACAACGGAAAATCCTCCGTTCTCAACGACCGTCTGTATCGCGTTTCCTATATCGCCGATTCGATTTCCCGACTTAAAAGCCTCAACGCCCGCAAAAAAACTATTTCGAGTTACCTCTGTAAGTCTTTTTGCCTCGTCGCTTACCTTTCCAACAGGAATAGTTCTCGCACTGTCCCCATGAAAGCCGCGGTAAAACGCACCTACGTCAACCTTTACAAGATCACCCTCGCGAAAGATCCGCTTTTCAGACGGAATACCGTGAATGACCTCGTCGTTGATGCTGATGCACGCCGAACCGGGAAAACCGTTATAGCCTAAGAACGAGGGCTTTGCTCCGCACTTTTCTATATAAGCGCGAATAATAGAGTCAAGCTCCTTAGTGCTCATTCCCTCGCGAACGCTCTCACGGGCGACGAGCAAAGCCTCGCCCGTGATGCGTCCTGCATCTATCATTGCTGATATCTGACTTGAATTTTTCAGTTGAATCATGCTTACGCCTCAAACCTCGAGAGCGCGCCCATAACCGCTGCCGTAGTATCCTCTACCTTCTCACAGCCCTGTACGCATACAAGAAGTCCCTTTGCCGCATAATAATCCTTAAGCGGCTCAGTTATCTCGTGATAGGTATTAAGACGGTTCAGCACGGTTGACTCGGCGTCGTCGTCTCTCGTATAAAGAGATGCTCCGCATGCGTCACAAACGTCTGCCGTTTTAGGAGCGTTATAAACAACGTGATAAGATGCGCCGCAGCCTGAGCAGATTCTTCTTCCGCTCATACGCTCAACTATCTTTTCATCGGCAACCTCAATACTGAGAGCCGCGTCGATTTTTACGCCCATAGCGTCCAATGCCTCAGCCTGAGGAATTGAACGCGGAAATCCGTCAAGAATGAAGCCATTCTTACATTTGTCTGAGGACAAATAGTCCTTAATGATTCCTATAACAACCTCGTCGGGAACAAGCTGACCTGCATCCATAAAGGACTTAGCCTTAACGCCCATCTCCGTGCCTTCTCTTACCGCGGCGCGAAGCATATCACCCGTAGAAACTGCGGGAATATTCCATTTTTCCGAAATTTTTGCTGACTGTGTGCCTTTTCCCGCACCGGGAGCACCCATAAGAATTAAATTCATATTTTTCCTCCAATGGATATTATAAAAATCAATCAAGGAAGCCCTTATAATTTCTAAGGGACATCTGAGCCTCAAGCTCACGCGCGGTTTCAAGCGCAACGCCGACTACGATCATCAACGAAGAGCCTCCAAACGCGATAAAGCTCATATTTACCGCAGCCATAGAGAAGAGCGAGCCTTCAAATGTTTTCGCGAAGATCGTGGTTACAAGGCTTGCAAGCATAGGTGCGCAAGCTATAATAGCTACAAGAAGCGCGCCTACAAGCGTTACTCTGCCAAGAACCTTCTTGATAAAGTCTACAGTCGGTCTACCCGAACGTATTCCCGGAATCGCTCCGCCGTTATTCTTAATATTATTTGCAACCTCAACGGGATTAAAGGAAATCGCAACGTAGAAATATGCAAACGCTATCAAGAGCACGAAGAAGATAATAAAGTACGGAATACTGTTCTGATTGAACGAAAGTATACTTTGAAGTGTAGCGGAAACGCCGGGTCTGTTCTCTGCCATCTCGCTAAGGAACACCCATTCACCGCTGATAAGCTTGGTGAACCAGTTGGGGTTCGCACTGTTCATAAACGAAGCAATGGTCAAAGGAACAGCAACTATTGAGTTAGCAAAGATTATAGGCATAACTCCTGACATATTAACCTTTATAGGAAGGTTAGTATTCTGTCCGCCATACATTTTTCTGCCAACAACTCTCTTTGCGTACTGGATCGGAATTCTTCTTTCTGCGTCGGACATCCAAACAATCATCATAAGTATTGCAAGTATAGCTATGATAGTGATTATAGCCATTATAAGTCCAACGTAATTGAATTCACCGTTGTTAGAGGTAAAGGTTGCCGCATAAAGCTGCTGAGCGTTCTGCGTAAAGCCTGCAACGATACCTGCGAAAAGGATTATCGAGATACCGTTTCCGATACCGTGATCGTTAATCTTTTCAGCAAGCCACATAACAAGCATTGCGCCTGCGCAGTAGCAGAAGACCATTATCATTGCCGCAAACCAAACGGGCGCGTCTGTTTCATGGAAGAATTCTCCGCCTTCTGTGTTTATTACAAACATCGTATATCCGATACCTGTAATAATCGCAAGAACTACGGTAATAAGTCTTGTGTAGAGATTGATCTTCTTTTTGCCTTCCTCGCCCTGCTTTGAAAGTCTTTCAAGAGGCGGAATAGCAATTGTAAGAAGCTGCATTACGATCGAAGCCGTAATGTAGGGCTGTACGCCAAGAGCAAGCAAAGTACCCTGAGCGAGCGCACCACCTGAAAGCATACTCAAAAATCCAAGTATTCCGGTTGAAAATGCTTCCATCTCAGCAAGCGTTGAGCCATACTCAAAATAAGGTACGGGAATTGCAGAGCCAAGGCGGAAAAGGATGATTATAAGCAATGTGAAGAGAAGTTTATTTCTAAGCTCGGGAACCTTCCAAGCATTCTTCAGCGTCTTGAACATAACTTATACCTCCTCTATCTTTCCACCTGCTGCTTCTATCTTTTCCTTAGCTGCCGCCGAAAAGACTGTAGCCTTAACGGTCAAGGACTTCTTAAGCTCACCCGAGCCAAGCACCTTAAGTCCGTCAAGCTCCTTACGGACAAGTCTTGCCGCCTTGAGAGCCTCAAGGTCTACAACTGCGCCGTTTTCAAAAGCGTTGAGTGAATCAACGTTTACGATTGCGTAATTAACCGCAAATCTGTTCTTAAAGCCTCTCTTAGGAAGCTTTCTGTAAAGAGGAAGCTGACCTCCCTCGAATCCGGGACGAACGCCACCGCCGGAGCGAGCATTCTGACCCTTATGACCCTTACCGGCAGTCTTGCCGTTACCAGAGCCTGCACCTCTACCCTTACGGTAGCTTGCTTTTGCAGAGCCTACTGCGGGTGAAAGTTCATTAAGCTTCATTTTGTTCTCCTCCTTATGCGTTTTCAACCTTTACGAGATGAGAGATCACTTTGATCTTTCCCGCAAGGACTGCGTTGTCCTCGTGAACAATGCTATCGCCTATCTTTACAAGTCCCAAAGACTTAGCGGTTGCCTTCTGGTTAGGCTTTGCGCCGATAAGGCTCTTTACGAGAGTTACTTTTTTCATTTTACACCCTCCTATCAGCCTTTAACCTGATCAACGCTAACGTCACGGGTCTTTGCTACCTCTTCAACAGAGCGAAGTTCCTGAAGACCTGCGATAGTTGCCTTGACAACATTGGTGGGGTTATTGGAGCGAAGGCACTTAGCACGAATGTTAGATACACCTACAAGCTCCAAAACTGCTCTTACCTTACCACCCGCGATAATACCTGTACCGGGTGCGGCAGGCTTCAAAAGAACCTTTCCTGCTCCGTATACACCTACTACCTCGTGGGGTATTGTAGTTCCCTTAAGGGAAACTGTTATCATATTTTTCTTTGCATCCTCAATTCCCTTGCGAATTGCCTCAGGAACCTCGGCTGCTTTTCCAAGTCCTACGCCGACATGTCCGTTTCTGTCACCTACTACCATAAGCGCTGCGAAACGGGAAATACGACCACCCTTAACGGTCTTGGAAACACGGTTGAGGGCAACAAGCTGATTTTCAAGCTCAACTTCTGCCGGATTAAATTTGTTAGCCATGTTTTTCTCCTTCTAAGATGTTCAAATCAAATTATTGCTTTTGAACAGTGTACAAACCGGACTGACCGAAAAATCGATCAGAACTTCAGTCCGCCCTCACGAGCGCCTGCAGCCAACTCCGATACACGTCCGTGATAAAGATAGCCGCCTCTGTCGAATACAACATCGGTGATACCCTTCTTTGCAGCGCGCTCAGCGATAAGCTCGCCAACCTTCTTTGCCGCTGCCTTGTTTCCGCAATTACCTTCAAAACCTTTTTCATAGGTAGAAGCAGAAACCAATGTTACCTTTGCTACGTCGTCAATGATCTGCGCTGAAATATGCGCGTTAGAGCGATATACGCACAAACGGGGACGAGCCGCAGTTCCGGAAATCTTTGCTCTGACTCTCTTATGTCTCTTAAGACGAGCCTTATTAGCGTCCTTTCTCGATACCATTTTTCTCTACTCCTTTCATTATTTACCGGTTTTTCCGGCTTTACGGCGTACTCTTTCGGTAGAGTACTTAACACCCTTACCGTGATAAGGCTCAGGCGGTCTCTTGCTTCTGATAACAGCTGCCATCTGACCTACTGCCTGCTTATCTATACCCTTTACGGTAATAGTTATCGGTACTGCCTTATCGGCAACCTCAAGCGTGATTCCCTCGGGCTCGGTAATGCAGAACTTTTCCTGAGGAACGCCGCCCTTTACCAAAGAGTGTCCGAGATAAAGCTGAACGGTCTTTCCAACCTTTGCAGCCTTGTAACCTACGCCTATGATCTCAAGGGTCTTGGAATAGCCCTGAGAAACACCGGTTACCATGTTCTGAAGAAGAGCGCGGGTCAAGCCGTGTGCGCTTCTGTCTTCCTTTTCATCGGTAGGACGGGTAACGGTTATAACATTTCCCTCCTGCGCGATAGTCATACGAGTATTAAAGCTCTGGGTAAGCGTTCCGAGAGGTCCCTTTACCGTAACCTCGTTGTTTGCTCCAACGGTAACGGTAACACCTGCGGGAACGGTTATAGGCATTCTTCCTATTCTTGACATTTCGTTCTACCTCCACTTCTTACCAAACAAAAGCAAGCACTTCGCCACCAATCTTGGAAGCGCGAGCCTTCTTGTCGGTCATTATTCCCTTGGAAGTGGAAACGATAGCGATTCCAAGTCCGTTCATTACCTTAGGCATATCCTCGTAGCCTGCGTAAATACGCAAACCGGGCTTGGATACACGGCGAATACCGCGTATAACCTTCTGCTTACCTGCGTTATACTTAAGAGTAACGCGGATAACGCCCTGCTTGCCGTCCTCGATGATCTGATAGCTCTTTACGTAGCCCTCTTCAACGAGTATGTCTGCTATAGACTTTTTCATGTTTGACGCCGGAATGTCCACAGTTGCATGCTTTGCATCATTTGCATTTCTTATTCTTGTGAGCATATCAGCTATTACGTCTGACATTTGCATATTATTATCCTCCTGTATGCAAGTTTTTTTATCTTGCTGCCAACCCCGAAGGGTCGGCGGCGTATCAGCGGTTAAGCCCATCCGCAGATTAGCTTCCTTCTGATAGTTTGGAGAATCTTTCGTATGAAAGATATCTTTTTGTGTTTTTGTGCTTACCGATTACCAGCTTGCCTTCTTTACACCGGGAATCTCGCCCTTGTATGCGAGCTCACGGAAGCAGATACGGCAGATGCCGTACTTGCGGAGATAAGCGTGAGGACGACCGCAGATCTTGCATCTGTTGTACTCACGGGTGGAGAACTTCTGCTTCTTCTGCTGCTTTAATATCATAGCCTTCTTTGCCATCTTTACTTACCTCCTATCAGTTCTGTGCGAAGGGCGCGCCGAGAAGCTTAAGAAGCTCTCTTGCCTCTTCATCGGTATTTGCCGTTGTTACAAAGCAAATATCCATTCCGCGGATCTTATCAACCTGATCGTACTCGATCTCGGGGAATATGAGCTGCTCCTTAAGACCAAGCGCATAGTTTCCTCTGCCGTCGAACGCGTTGGGGTTGATACCCTTGAAGTCACGAACTCTGGGAAGCGCAAAGTTGAAGAGTCTGTCTACAAACTCATACATCTTGTCGCCTCTGAGGGTCACCTTTGCACCGATCTTCATGCCCTCACGGAGCTTGAAGTTTGCAACCGACTTCTTTGCGAAGGTAGGTACAGCCTTCTGACCTGATATAGCGGTCAAATCGCTGATAACTGCGTCAAGAGCCTTGGAGTTGTCCTTTGCATCGCCAACACCGCAGTTGATTACGATCTTGTCGAGCTTAGGGATCTGCATTACGCTCTTGTACTCAAACTTTTTCATAAGGGCGGGAGCGACCTCGGCCTTGTACATATCTTTAATTCTTGCCATCGTCACTTACCTCCCATTAAAGCTCCTGTCCGCACTTTGCGCAGACACGAACCTTTTTGCCATCAACTATCTTGTGGCTTACTCTTACGCCCTTATCGCACTTCTTGCAATAAAGAGCTACCTTGGACGCGTAAATTGCGCCCTCTGCGTCAACGATTCCGCCTGCCTCACCCTGCTTTCTGGGCTTAACGTGCTTATGAATAACGTTGACCTTCTCTACAAGGACCTTTCCTTCCTTGGGGGAAACGGCAATTACCTTGCCCTTTACGCCCTTATCGTCTCCTGAAAGAACTATAACTGTATCATCTCTTCTGATATTCATTTCGTTGATACCTCCATTAAAGTACTTCGGGAGCGAGCGAAAGGATCTTGAGATAATCCTTCTCACGAAGCTCTCTTGCTACCGGTCCAAATATACGTGTTCCTCTTGGGGTTTTGTCTTCTCTGATGATTACCGCTGCGTTTTCGTCAAACTTGATGTAAGAACCGTCTGCGCGCTTTACGCCGAATGCGCTTCTTACAACGACAGCCTTAACGACCTCGCCCTTCTTGACAACACCGCCGGGTGCAGCCTTCTTTACACAAGCTACTATAACGTCGCCTATATTTGCATATCTGCGGCCCGTTCCTCCGAGCACGCGAATGCACATAAGCTCCTTGGCACCTGTGTTATCGGCAACCTTCAATAATGTTTGTTGCTGTATCACTTTATTTTCCTCCTGATTCAATACGATGTTAGCCGTATTTACTGTATATGGAATTATTTAGCTTTTTCGATTATCTCAACAACACGCCATCTCTTTGTTTTAGAAAGGGGTCTTGTTTCCATAATCTCAACCTTGTCGCCGATGCCACAAGCATTGTTTTCATCGTGAGCGTGAACCTTAAGGGTACGCTTGATGATCTTTCCGTAAATGGGATGCTTTACGTTGTCCTCTATCGCGATAACGACGGTTTTGTTCATCTTGTCGCTTACAACGATACCCACTCTGGTTTTTCTAAGATTTCTTTCTTCTGTCATGACTCTTCCTCCTTATGCGTTTTTCTCTGAAAGGACTGTCATCACGCGAGCGATGTTACGCTTAACCTCAACAATCTTCTGAGGATTGTCAAGCTGATTTATCGCATGCTGGAAACGCAATGTGAAAAGCTCTTCCTTAAGCTCGGTAAGTTTAGCGTTAAGCTCATCAGCGCTCATTTTCTTCAATTCTTCAGTAAACTTTGCACTTTTCATCTTAAGCGTCCTCCCTTACAACGAACTTGCACTTGATCGGGAGCTTGTGAGACGCAAGACGCATAGCCTCTCTTGCTACATCCTCAGCAACTCCGTCCATCTCAAACATAACTCTGCCCGGCTTAACTACTGCTACCCAGTACTCGGGTGAACCCTTACCTGAACCCATTCGAGTTTCAGCAGGCTTTTCAGTAATTGGCTTATCGGGGAAGATCTTGATCCAAACCTTACCGCCACGCTTGATGTAACGCGTCATAGCGATACGGGCAGCCTCGATCTGATTGTTGGTTATCCATGCAGGCTCAAGAGCTACGAGACCGTACGAACCGTTCGTAACCTTGTTTCCGCTGGTTGCTTTTCCTTTAAGTCTACCACGCTGTACGCGGCGGTACTTAACTCTCTTTGGCATTAACATTATTTACGTCCTCCTTCTCTGGGAGCTCTCTCGCCTCTAACGCCATCAGGACGGCGGCCGCGGCGCTCACCGTTTCTGTTATCACGGTTCGCGGGACGTCTTCTGTCATTGTTAGCGTTAGCGGAAGGTCTGTTCACCTCGTTAAGAACCTCGCCCTTGTATATCCATACCTTGACGCCGATCTTTCCGTAAGTGGTATTTGCTTCCCAGAAGCCGTAATCAATATCAGCTCTGAGAGTCTGAAGCGGGATAGTTCCCTCGTGGTAATGCTCGGATCTTGCGATTTCCGCGCCGCCGAGACGTCCGCCACAGGTAATCTTTATTCCCTTTGCACCAAGCTTCATGGTGTTGCGGATAGCCATCTTCATAGCGCGTCTGAACGCCACACGGCGCTCGAGCTGCGCTGCGATGTTTTCAGCTACGAGCTGAGCATCGAGGTCGGGCTGTCTTACCTCAACTACGTTGAGTGCAACGGGCATACCAACCATTTTTTGAAGCTCATTCTTATACTTTTCGATCTCTGCGCCGCCGCGGCCTATAACCATACCGGGCTTTGCACAGTGAATGAATACGCGAACTCTCTGACTGTCACGCTCGATCTCTATCTTAGGAACACCTGCGGACTGGAGCTCTTTCTTCAAATACTTTCTAATGTTGTAATCAGAAACAAGTGTGTCACCGAACTTTTCATCGGAAACGAACCATCTTGAATCCCAGTTCTTAATTACACCCACGCGAAGACCGTGGGGATTTACCTTCTGACCCATTTTAAGTCCTTACCTCCTTTTCTCAGTTCTTCTCTTTTACTACTATAGTAACATGAGAGGTTCTCTTTAAAATTCTGTCTGCGCTTCCCTTTGCTCTGGGCATTATTCTCTTAAGAGTAGGTCCGGGGCAAACGTAGCACTCCGAAACGTAAAGAGCCGTTTCGTCCATATCGAAATTGTTTACCGCATTTGCGATTGCACTTCCCAACAGCTTTACAAGGTACTCGGATGCGCTCTTGTTGGTGTTCTTGAGAATCGCCATAGCCGTTCCTGCGTCCTTGCCTCTTATAAGGTCAAGAACTATCTTTACCTTGCGAGGGGAAATTCTTGCATATTTAAGCGTTGCTTTTGCTTCCATTGTAATTATTCCTCCTCAATTATTTACCGTTGTTAGACGTCTTAGAGCCTGCGTGGCCCTTAAATGTTCTGGTAAGCGCGAATTCGCCAAGCTTGTGTCCAACCATATCCTCGGTAACGTATACCGGGACGTGCTTTCTTCCGTCATGCACTGCTATGGTGTGTCCTACGAACTCAGGGAATATAGTAGACGATCTCGACCAAGTCTTAAGAACTTTCTTCTCGTTCTTTTCGTTCATAGCGCAGATACGGCTATAAAGCTTCTCCTCAACGTAAGGAGCTTTTTTCAAACTTCTGCTCATCTTATATTCCCTCCTTATTTAGCGTTTCTACGTTTTACGATGAATTTATTGGTTCTTGCCTTCTTATCTCTGGTCTTATAGCCAAGAGCAGGCTTACCCCAAGGTGTAACAGGAGAAGGACGTCCGATAGGAGACTTACCTTCACCACCGCCGTGAGGGTGATCGCAGGGGTTCATTACCGAACCGCGAACAGTAGGACGGATGCCCATATGTCTCTTCTTACCTGCTTTACCGAGCTTAACGGTATCATGCTCGATGTTGCCGACCTGACCTATAGTTGCCTTACAGTCAAGACGGATAATTCTTACCTCGCCCGAGGGAAGTCTTACAAGCGCTACGCCGTTTTCCTTAGAAACGAGCTGCGCCGCAGCACCCGCGGAACGAACGAGCTGAGCGCCCTTACCGGGATAAAGCTCGATGTTGTGGATAAAAGTACCCACGGGAATGTTCTCGATAGGAAGCGTGTTACCGGGCTTGATATCTGCATCGGGGCCGGTGTAAACCACGTCACCGTCGGTAAGTCCAACGGGAGCTACGATATAGCTCTTCTCGCCTTCAGTATTCTGAAGAAGAGCGATGTACGCGCTTCTGTTGGGGTCGTACTCAATACCGATAACGGTTGCGGGAAGCGAGCTGCTTCTCTTGAAATCGATAATTCTGTACTTAAGCTTGTTTCCGCCGCCTCTGTGACGAACGGTGATTCTGCCGTAGCTGTTTCTTCCGGCAAACTTTTTCTTGATCACTATCAAGGATTTTTCGGGAGTAAACTTAGTTATCTCCTCGAATGTCGGAACCGACATAAATCTTCTTGACGGTGTCGTTGGCTTAAACTTCTTTGTAGGCATTATTCTCTACCTCCTACTCAGTTAAGTCCGTCGAAGAACTCGATGGTCTTGGAGTCAGCGGTAAGTGTTACAACCGCCTTCTTCCAATCGGATGTATATCCGAAGTGAACGCCGAGTCTCTTAGGCTTTTTCTTCATACTAATCGTGTTTACCGACGCAACCTTTACGCCGAACATTGCCTCAACCGCGTTTGCGATCTCAGGCTTGGTCGCATCAGAAGCAACCTTGAAGGTGTACTTCTTTTCAGCGAGCTTATCCATAGAAGCCTCGGTGATGATAGGCTTAATGATGATGTCTTGTACCATTTTCATTATGCATAAACCTCCTGAAGCTTTTCTACTGCCGCGCGAGTCATAACGACCTTCTCGGCATTAAGCACCTCATATACATTGATAGTGGTGCTGAGAGTGGTAGTAACACCCTCAATATTTGCGCAGCTCTTTACCACAAACGCGTTTACCTCGGGAAGAACTACGAGAGCCTTCTCCGCAACGGTCGCGGTTCTCTTCTTGCAGGTTCTCTGATGGGTCTCATCAAAGATCTTCTTCGTCTCGGCATCCTTGTAGGTTACCGTAACCTGCTTTTCACAGCCAAGAGCCTTGAGCATCTTTACCATCTCCGCGGTCTTGTAGGTGTCAAGCTTGATATCGTCAACAACGATTATCTCGCCCGCCTCAAACTTAGCGGTAAGCGCACTCGCGAGAGCGGTCTTCTTGGTGTTCTTTGTCAAGCTGAGTCTGTAATCACGGGGCTTGGGAGCAAATACTACTCCGCCGTGAGTCCACTGAGGAGAACGTGTTGAACCCTGACGAGCTCTACCCGTGCCCTTCTGTCTCCAAGGCTTCTTGCCGCCGCCCGAAACCTCGGTACGAGTAAGAGCGGACTGCGTGCCCTGTCTCTGATTCATAAGATAAACTCTTACTGCAGCGTGGAGGACTGCTTTGTTTACTTCTACGGCGAAAACGCTGTCGGCAAGAGCCATAACTCCAACCTCTTTGCCCGCCATATCAACAACTTTAATATCTGGCATTGTTTTCTTCCTCCTTCCGCTTATGCTTTAACCGAATTGCGAAGGAATACGATTCCGTCCTTTGCACCGGGAATAGCTCCCTTTACGGCTATCAAATTCTTTTCCGCATCGATCTTTACTACCTTAAGATTTAATACTGTAACCTGCTCGTTACCGTACTGACCTGGCATCTTGTGATTCTTAAAGATTCTTGCCGGGTCGATTGAGCCCATAGAACCGGGCTGACGGTGAATAGGACCCGTACCGTGAGTCATACGAAGAATTCTATGGTTCCATCTCTTAACACAACCGGTGTATCCACGTCCCTTTGTCATTCCCGTAACGTCGACCTTTTCGCCTGCGGCGAAGGTATCGGCTGTAATGACGTCGCCTACGTTGATAGCCGAAGTATCATCGAGTCTGAACTCCTTAAGATGCTTCTTGTACTCTACGTTTGCCTTCTTGAAATGTCCTATTTCTGCTTTGGTGAGGTGCTTTTCCTTAACGGAGCCAAAGCCCAACTGAACGGCATTATAGCCGTCGCTCTCAACGGTCTTCTTCTGTGTTACCACACAAGGACCTGCCTGGATAACGGTAACCGGAATTACATTTCCGATCTCGTCAAAGATCTGTGTCATACCGATCTTCTTACCGATTATACCCTTTTTCATTTTTCTTTTCCTCCTGTAAATTATTGGTTGACTACGCTGAAATTTCATAGCCAACGTGATTTACAAAGTTACCGAACTGCTTGCTTGCATCGGCTGTTATCTTTGTTTGTTGATACCGAAGTGCTTGATTAGACCTTTACTTCGATTTCAACGCCTGCGGGAAGCTCTACGCTCATGAGCGCATCAACGACCTTCTGAGAGGGCTTTATGATGTCAATGAGTCTCTTGTGCGTACGCATCTCAAACTGCTCACGGCTATCCTTGTACTTGTGTACCGCGCGAAGAATAGTAACTACTTCTTTGTCGGTAGGAAGCGGGATAGGGCCCGAAACGGTCGCGCCGTTTCTCTTTGCTACGTCAACTATCTTCTCTGCAGCGGCATCGATGGGTGTGTGATCATAGCGCTTGAGTCTTACTCTGATTTTTTCTTTGACTGCCACCTGTGTTTTCCTCCTATAAGTATTTGCCTATTCGCACCCGCGTATATTATAAATGTAGGCGGTTGCAAATCGCATCAGGGGCGCAGTTCCTCAAAACCCTGCCGTGCGTTTTCTTTGATACCATTTAAAAATCCGAAGTTTCAGCCAAAGCACCGCGACTGAACTTTTCGGGAAAATCGTTTCAAAGCAAAAACGCCGTAATACAGAGCCAAGGCTTCTGCATTCGCCCGTTTAATCGGACATACTCTGCGAAAATTACCTATCGGACGTCATCCCGATAGCAACCTCTCGCTTCATCGCACATCAAGCTTAATCATTATATCATAGTTACATCCTTTTTTCAATGCTATTTAAATAAAATTTTTAACAAACTTTTACGCCTCATTTTCAAAATTTATGTGTAAATTATACCAAAATAGCGCAAAAAAGCAAAAAAATGAGCCGCTCAAACCCAAAATTTGAGCGGCTCGTTTGATTTTTTTCACAAATTTTCTTTTTTTTGCAAAATATCAGTAAAAATCCTTCTTTTTTGTTCTGAAAATTAAAGTTTTCAGAGCCTTTGGCTTAAACGGAATCAACGGATAAAGATAATTTCGTTTGCCGTTTACCGTAGAATTTGTGGCAAGAAGAACAATTATCAGGACAAATCCTCCCGCATAGCCCCAAGCGCCAAAGAAAGAGGTCAAGACCAACAAAAGTATTCTCATAAACTTTATAGCGTAGCCAAGCTCGTAGCTTCTCTGCGTAAAATTAGCAATAGCGGCAAACGCCATATAAAGAATGACCTCGGGGATAAGCCAACCTATACTCACGGCAAAATCTCCGAGTATCAGCCCGCCTACCACCGAAAGCGAATTATTAAGCATATTCGGAGTATTCAAAGAAGCAAGCCGCAGCGCATCTATTATAAATTCAACAAGCAAAAGCTGAGCGAGAAGGGGCAAGCGTCCCATATCCTGCGGAATTATAAACCTCAGCCATTCGGGAATAAGGGCAGTATGCTCCATCAATAAGAGCCAAGTAGGTGTAAGCACCAAGGTCAAAAAGAAAACGATATAGCGGACTATTCTTATATAAGTCCCCGTAAGCGGCGGAAAATAATAATCGTTAGACTCCTGCATAAAATCAAAAATAGTCGAAGGAAGCACCATTACCTGCGGACTGTTATCTATTATAACAAGCACGCTGCCCTCCAAAAGCTGAGAAACCGCGGAATCAGGCCGTTCGGTAGTTCTTATCTTTGGGAAAGGATTATACCATTTCTGCTTTATAAGGCATTCTTTCAACGATTCATGTCCCATAGTAAGAGCATCCACCTTTATAGATGAGAGCTTTTTGGAAAGCCAATCAACATAACCCATATCAGCGCGGTCCGACATATAACAAAGCACAACGTCACTACCCGAATCGCGTCCTATTTTAAAATATTTCATAGAAAGCGCAGGATTTCGCACCCTTCGCCTTATAAGCGCGGTATTGAATATAAGAGTTTCAACAAATCCGTCGCGCGAGCCCCTCATTACCCTATCCCCCTCAGGCTCGGCAGTCTGCCTTGCAGGATAGGTACGCGAGTCAACAAGAATAGCCTCTGAGCCGAAGCTGCTTCCCAGTACAAGAGTGCCGCCCGACATAACGGTAAATATCATCTGCTCTACATCGTCGGTAACGTCGGTCTCGATATAAGGCAAGGATTTTTCCATAAACTCTCTTGCGCCTCTCGTAAGCCGCTTTGCGGACAGAATGTGCATCATCAGCTTCTGAAGCACAGTATCCTTGGCAAAGCCGTCTATAAAATAAAGAGTAAGCTCTCCGTCATCAAGCCTGACCTTTTTTGAGAGCATATCGAAGCTGCCGTTTACGTTCAACAACCCATCAAGCAGCCTTACGTTCTCGGAATAATTATCAAAAAGCTTTTTTTGCATCATTTTACAGTTCCCACTTTTCTTTCATTATATATCGATACGAATATAGATTTAAAATAGTATCTGCAAAAAAAGCAAAAAAATACCGCAAAGCTTTTATCTTTGCAGTATTTTTAAATTAAAGAATAATATAGCTTGGAATGCCTCTGCTATACATGGGCGAATCCTCGCCCTCTATAAGCGGAAGAATATATTCGCAGCACTCACGTGTAACAAAATTTCCTTCCTCATTTATATATTCATCGGGAACACGCTTGACCATATTAGCGATATTAGCGACCTTCTTATGCGATACGGTACAGAAATAAGGATCGTTCGACGCCCTCTCAAATATCATCATATCTCCGCTGACGCCTTCCTCAACAGCAACTCTTACCGCCTCCTTACCTATCGCGACCGATTCGTCAATATCGGTTTTAGAAAAGAGGTGTCCCGCGCATCTTTGCGGAAGATTAAGCTCAACAGAACGCACCTTACATCCAAATTTAAGCTTTATGGCAAGCTCAAGAGTCTTTGCCGCGCCCGAAAGAGGCTTATGTCCGAAAACATCGGTTCCCGTGCTCTGCGTGCTCTCGCAGACATATCTGCCGTCAGCAAAACGGATTCCCTCAGAAACAGCAATCACCACGTTAGGATGTCGCTTAAGCGCCTTTTCAACCGACGCGTAGAACTCGTCCATGTCAAAGGCTCTCTCGGGAAGATAAACAAGGTCGGGAGCTTCTCCGTTTATAACAGAGCCAACCGCCGCCGCCGCGGTAAGCCAGCCCGCGTCACGTCCCATTATCTCAACGATAGTGACCGCCTTTGTGGTATAAACCGCGCAATCTCGAATTATCTCCTGCATCGTAGTAGCAACATATTTTGCCGCCGAGCCATAGCCGGGAGTGTGATCGGTATAAAGCAGATCGTTATCAATAGTCTTAGGAATACCGATTATTCTTATATCGTAACCGAAATTATCAGCAAATTTAGCTATTTTTGCAACGGTATCCATCGAATCGTTACCGCCTATATAAAAGAAATATCTTATGTCATATTCGGCAAGAACTCGGAATATTCTTTCATAAACGGCAATATCGGTATCAGACCCCGATTCAAAGCTCGGAAGCTTGAGTCGGCAAGATCCGAGAGCCGCCGCAGGAGTACGCTCAAGCATATAGAGCCTCTCAGAGCTTCCCAACGACTCTCCAAGATCTATTATACGTCGGTCAAGGAGTCCCTCGATACCGTTTCTCATTCCGAATACTTTTCCGATATTTTTGTTGGCAAGCGCCCCCCTGACAACGCCGGCAAGCGTTGCGTTTATTGCCGTAGTAGGACCGCCCGACTGCCCCACGATAGCATTTCCCTTTAAAATTTTTTCCATACTGATTTATTCTCCACTCTTGATTTTATAATTTATTTCTATAGCAAATAACATGAAAAAAGGAGAAAACAATGTTTAACGGTATTCTATCCCTCTTTTCAAGCTTCATTCATTTTATTCTCGGTGTAAGCACGCCGCAAAGCTACCCCCCGCCATTGAACGCAAAGGAAGAGGCGCGTCTTTTCACAGAAAAGGAAAACGGAAGCAACTCCGCCCGCGAAAAGCTTATTTTACACAATCTCAGATTAGTATCCCATATAGTGAGAAAATATTATTCGACCGCTCGCAATCAGGAGGACCTTATTTCGATAGGAACTCTCGGATTGGTAAAGGCAGTAGATACCTTTAAGCGAAGCGGCGGAGCGAGATTCGCCACCTATGCGTCAAAATGCATTCAAAACGAAATACTTATGCACTTCCGCTCACAAAAAAAGCTCACATACGAGGTGTCTCTCAACGACGTAATAGACGTCGACCGTGACGGAAACCCGCTTACCTATCTCGACGTAGTTTCAAGTGACGAATGTCTGGAGCTTGAGATAATGCGAAAATGCACGGGCGACAAAGCACTGAAGATAGTAAGCAAGGTGCTAACCCCTCGCGAGAAGCGCATAATTTTCATGCGCTTTGGAATAAACGGAAGAAAGCCCATGACACAAAAGCGCGTCGCCGAGGTCTTAGGTATATCCCGCTCATACGTCAGCCGAATAGAAAAGACGGCGCTCAATAAGATAAAAAATGCTTTCAATTAAAATATCAGCCGCACGCGGTACTTCGCTTTCGGTTAAAATATCAGTTTTTAAGAGAATGAATGGGGGCGGGGATTCTTCCGCCTCGCGCAATGAAATCAGCGCAGGAATACTCGCTGACGCGCATGATGGGAGCATATCCAAGCAGTCCGCCGAACTCAACAGCCTCGCCAACACTCTTACCGTAAGCGGGAATAATTCTTACTGCGGTAGTCTTGGTATTGGCAACACCGATAGATATCTCATCCGCGATAATTCCGCATACAGTAGCCGCAGAGGTATCGCCGGGAACGGCTATCATATCAAGTCCCACAGAGCAAACGGCAGTCATAGCCTCAAGCTTTTCAATAGAAAGCGCGCCGCACTCAACGGCATCTATCATTCCCGCGTCCTCAGAAACGGGAATAAACGCGCCCGAAAGTCCGCCAACGTGCGAGGAAGCCATTACTCCTCCCTTCTTAACGGCATCGTTAAGCATAGCAAGAGCCGCGGTAGTACCGTGAGTTCCGCATCTTTCAAGTCCCATTCCCTCAAGAATATGAGCAACCGAATCACCCACCGCAGGAGTAGGAGCAAGAGAAAGATCAACTATGCCAAAGGGTACGCCAAGACGCTTTGACGCCTCGGTTGCCACAAGCTGACCCATTCGCGTTATCTTAAACGCCGTCTTCTTTATTACGTCGGCA
This sequence comes from Clostridia bacterium, assembly GCA_017411785.1. Classification (GTDB taxonomy): domain Bacteria; phylum Bacillota; class Clostridia; order Oscillospirales; family CAG-272; genus HGM12713. The sequence continues at coordinate 6,208 of JAFQPL010000063.1, read as the reverse complement.
AGCTCGGAAAAATTACAGTCCCCCGCCCTCTTTATTGCGGAGCTGACAACTCCCGGGCCCGAAACGCCGACGTTTATAACGGTTTCAGCCTCGCCGACTCCGTGGAATGCGCCTGCCATAAACGGATTATCCTCGGGCGCATTAGCAAAGACCACAAGCTTTGCGCAGCCAAGAGATTGATCGTCACGGGTAAGATAAGCGGTTTCTTTTATTATATCACCCATAATAGCTACCGCATCCATATTGATTCCCGCCTTGGTCGATGCCACGTTTACCGAGGAGCAAACTCGCTCGGTAGAGGCAAGAGCCTCGGGAATAGCAGCTATAAGGTTTCTCGAATTATCGGTAAAGCCCTTTTGAACGAGAGCGGAAAATCCGCCTATAAAGTTTATACCAAGCGCCTTTGCGGCTCTGTCAAGAGTTTTTGCTATCTTAACATAATCATCCTTGGTATATCTTCCGCCGAGAAGCGCTATCGGAGTTACCGAGACGCGCTTGTTTATTATCGGAATACCGTACTGCTTTTCGATATCGCAGCCGACCTTAACAAGATCACGCGCTTTATCGGTTATTTTATCGTAGATCCTCTCGCAAACCGTATCAACGTCATCGCCCGCGCAATCATATAGCGAGATTCCCATAGTTATCGTCCTTATGTCAAGGTTTTCCTCCTTGATCATATTAATCGTTTCAAAAACATCCTCAAAGCTAATTATACTCAATGTAACTCACCTCACAAGAAAAGCATCTCAAATCTTATGCATCGAGTTAAAGATATCCTCGTGCATAGCTCTTATATCAAGATCTCTGCTCTCTCCAAGCCTTCTCATATCATCAACAAAATCGGTAAAGGGCATATTAAGCTCCGAAATATCAATAAGCATGATCATCGCAAAATAATCCTTAAGCACGGTCTGCGATATTTCAACTATATTAGCGCCAACCTCCGCGCAACGAGCGCTCACCGACGCAATAATACCCTTTCCATCCTTACCCACCACAGTTATGATCGCGTTCATAGTTCCTCCTTAAAACAGTATTTTAATAATACAATATAAATTTAATCAAGCTATTATAACACAAAACGTGCATTTTTGCAACATCTTTAGAGCAAGCTTTCCTATATTTTTTATCGAAAAAAATACGGTAGCTCTCGGCAAGAGTCGTCAAAATGCTTTTTCAAATGCCAAAATTCTTCATTTTTTGTGTTGAAAAATAAAATATTTTTTATCCATCAAAAAATACTCGGGAATATTTCGTTGACTTGCGGCAAAAAGGTTGCTATAATACAAATACGAAACAAATAAACGAGCGAAAGGAAACAAAAAAACAATGAAAAGCAAGGAAATACAAGAAAAAAGCAAAAAAGGCAGGCTTAAGCTAAAAGGATCTTTTATAGCCTTTACAATGCTCGCCCTTATCGTGTTTTTTGTTGCGGTTCCCGTTTTTGCCGATAGCGCAATACGTGTCGAAAATTGCAATAAATGCGAAGAATATTCTCAAAAGCTCGGAGAAGAGATAAATCACTTTATAGAGCTCGACACCGAGCCTAATAAAATTGTGAGTACTCAAGTAACCGCCGCAATAAACGAATACCGAAAAGAGCTTTTTAATCTTCAGACGCACGATGATGTAGAAAACAGAAGCCTTCTCGGAGAAATAACCTTAGCCTATACAAAGGGCAACGCCGCAGGCAGACTCGCATGGATATATTACTATAACATATACGCATTCACATCCGAAGAACCTACAGCAAAAATAACGGCGGAATATGACAAAATGAAAGCCTCGGTCAAATCCGCTGCGCAGCATTCGGTGCTCAGTGCGCAAGCTGAGGTAATGTGCGACGATTTGAACCGCCTCATATACACAGAGCGCGCGAAATGCTTATCCCTTCCAAACGATTCTATGACATCATCGGCGTTGATCGCGGGGGTAACGGAAGATTTTAAGAGCCTCAGCTCGCCCGACATATTTGGAGAAAAGTACAGAGAAAAATACGAGGAGCTCGTCTCAGACCTTGCCCTGCAACGAGTCAGAGACGCTCTCACAACAGAAATGGAACACGTATTTTCCGCGATAAGACCAAGTGAAAGCTTTAGTTCCTCACCGAATATCTCACTTTTTATTTACGAATTAAAAAACGCAAAAGCAATAAAATCAATGAACGAATCAGCGCTTGCTTGTATAAAGGATCTGCTCGCGCTTGAAGAAAAAAAGATCTACAGCTACAAAGCCAAGCAGTCTTACCTCTCGCTCGTCCAAACCGCAGTCGGCAGAGCGACCGAGGCAGGCACGTCAGCAAAGCTTGCGGATATCTTCAGCGATTACTCTTTGTCACTTAAAAAAGCCGAAGTAAAGGATTCAATATATATACTGCTCCTCGGCGACGGAAGCACGAACGACAACGCGCTTATCGCGCTCGAGGCAAAGTACAACGCCGACGGCGGAAGGATCGACCTTTGCGAAAGCTACGAAGCAACCGACACCGAGCTTACCAACGCAAAAGCAGATCTCTTTTTATACGAGCACGACGTAATAGTAAAAAAAGAATTCAACGCTCTCACTCAAGAAGATGCCTCACTTGCGCAAAACGCAATCGTTCATTACTGTGAGTTAGAGCACAATGTAAAAAGAATACTTTTACCTCAAATAAATATAATAGCTGAAAAATACAATTCTATTTTGGTAATCAAAATATCCTCTATACTCCCCGATGATGCATTATACTTGGATTTGAGCGAATCAATAGCGAATGAAATAAAATCAACTTCCCGAGAATCTATTGAGGAATTTTACAATAAAGTCAGCAGAATACCCGAAAAAGCAAATGCGCTCGCAAGGGTTATACAAGAATATAGAGAAATACTTTCAGGAGAAGCCTACAAGAGCTACACCGAGGCAGAGACCAAGGAATTAAACGGCACATTGGAGACTCTCTCGCAGGAGCTTGAAAAAATCAATCCCGCGGATACCGCCATCTATTACGACGACGTAGAGGATGCGCGTAACAGAGCTATTCAAAAGCTGAACGCGATCAACCAGTGCGCCAGAGTGCGAATAGAAGCCCGAGGATCAAGCAATCCAAAAATCAAGGAAGAGGTTGCAACGGCAACAGAAAAGATCAAGGCGCAATCCTCAAAAAGTGAAATGATACTTCAAGCCAACAGAGCTATATATAAAATACAAAGACTCCTTACAAGTGACGAAATAAGCAGTTTGATAGAAGAAGAGAAAAAAGCAATAGAGGAAGCTCAGTTTCTCACAGAATCGGAGAAGAAAAGCTTCACGTCATCCCTGAACGCACTCAGCTCCTTCTCCGACAAGGCGAAGGACGCAGAAAATATCACAGCCCTCGAAGGTATATGGAAAGCATTCTACGAAAGCTTTAACAAGATCGAAGCCGAAGCAGGAGCAATAGACCTTTCAAGAGCAATCAGCACGTACGCAGAAAAAATCTCGGAATCTATCTCGAGTGCGCAGAATCATCTCAATTCGTTGGAATATATCTCCAAGGAAAACTATGATGAAATATACAACAAGCTACAATCACTCCAAAGCGAAGCAAAAGCAAAGAATCTTCTTTGTAAAAGCACGGCAGCGGTCATTGCAAACTACGAAGAATCCTTGAAATCCCAAGAAAGTATCCTAAAATCAGCCGAGGCATACGAGCTCGACGGATACAAAATCTCGGTTCTTTCAATCTTTACCGATTACGAAAGCATCAAGGGCAATTATTCTGATGAAAATTACAATAAAATTCTGGCGATAAAAGAAAAAGCGGAAGCCGAGATCAAAAGCTTAACAACAAAATCCGAATGTGATACATTTATCAAAAATATCAGATCAGAAATAGAAGCAATAAACGATCTTCTTGATGACGAAAAAGCTTCCGCCTTACTTTCGCTACTCGAAATTCTCACAAATTTAAAAAGTGAAGCTCCCCTATACTCGTCCGATAACTTTGCAAAAATAGAAGGATTATATGAAGAAGGTAAGATCGAAATAAACAACATCACCGACATCAAAAAAATCAGCGATGTAAATACCGCTCTTGCGAAATATAGCCTTCTTATCAGCGAGGTGAGAAAAGACCGACTATATACAAGTAAGGACGCCTATTCTATAAGCACTCCTTCGCTCAGATATCCAAGCGACTATAATTATTCCGATGGATTGCACGGAAGCATAAGCCTCAAAAACGGACTGATCAGCGATGCAAGGCTTTCAATATCGCTTGGCGAGCAAACAGATTTTTCAAGTATAGCAAAAGCAATAAAGCGAGCAGTAAAAAAAGGAACTTTAGTGGCGTACGAAAGTATTCCTAATGAAACGCTAAAGCTTCTGCGCTCATCCTCGGTGATAGCAGAGCTTGATATTTCTCTGAGCAAGACCGCAGAGGACGCATCGGGATACACCTTAAAAATGCTTTTGCCAAATGATATGCTTGGCGAAAACATTTTAGGTCTTGCTTTTATTAACGGCGAAGAGGTTGAATTTTATCCTACTGAACGAGCCGATTCGCTCGTAGGAGTAAATCTTCAGCATTTTTCAAAATACTACGTTGTGGTGGAATCAACTGTAAATCTAAAACCCCTGCTGATAGCATTGATAATATTACTGATAGGAGAGTTCGCGGTGCTTGCTACAATGCTTTATTTCAAATACCGAAGAAAAAATGAACCGAGCGATCAAGCCGATAACGATTTACCAACATTACCCATGTCGGCAGTTCTTCCCGTCTGCCCCGCCCTTACGCGAATATATCCCAAGAACGGCGTTACTTTAGCTGTGCTTCTTATGATAGCCGCGGTTGCGCTTGGAATAACCGTAGCCTTGCTTGCCAAAAAAGAAATTAAAGCAAAGCAACTGCCCGAGCATAAAGAACTCCAAAAGCGCCTCAAGGGTAAAAAGGATCAGCTTCTGCTCGGAAGCGGGGATAGACCTGTAAGCAAAGAGGATGAGTTCTTTGTGGATGACGAGTTAATACAGCACCGCAGCGAAGAAAATCCCAAAGTCACCGTTGGAGCATCACACAAGGCAGAAATAGACCTCGACCTTATCGCAAGCAATTTTGAATCTGATGAAACAGTAACACTGCAAGCACTAAAAAGCAAAGGACTTGTGGGCGAGCAAAGTAACTATTTAAGAATTCTTGCAAAAGGTAACCTCACAAAGCCGCTCAAGATCGAAGCAAACGAGTTCACAAATGCCGCGAAAGAGGTGCTAAAGCTTTCGGGCGGAGAGGCTAAAAAAATAGATTAGCAAAATATAATATAGGGGCGTAAGCCCCTATTTTTTAAAAATCCTTGCATTTTTTATAAAATTATGTTATAATAACATTCCAAAGACAGAACGAAAGGAGAGAGCTATGGCAGAAAAGAAGCAAAACGGCAAAATAATAGCGCAAAATAAAAAGGCGTGGCACGATTACTTCATAGACGAAAAATACGAAGCAGGCATAGCGCTCTTCGGAACAGAGGTAAAAAGCATAAGAGCGGGCGCGGTAAATCTCAAGGACTCCTATTGCTCGGTAAAGGACGGCGAGCTTTTTATGCTGGGAGTTCATATAAGCCCTTATGAAAAAGGAAATATATTCAACAGAGAGCCAAGACGGGAAAGAAAGCTTTTGATGCATAAGCGGGAAATAATGAAGATAAACGGAATGCTCACACAAAAGGGTTACACACTGATTCCGCTGTCGCTTTATTTTTCGGGAAAGAACGTAAAGGTAGAGCTTGGACTCTGCCGAGGAAAAAAGCTTTATGATAAGAGAGATTCTATTGCCGCAAAAGAGGTCAATCGGGAAATAGACAGAAGAATGAAAGAGCTTAACCGCTAAAACGGTTTAAGATATATGGGTCCGTAAAGGTTTCGACGGGGATTTTGAGGTATGATAAGCGAGTAGAGCCGGACAATCTCTGAAAAGGTCCAAACTTAAAATTAAACGCTAACAATAATAAAGTAGCAATGGCTGCCTAAGGGCAGTGCCGTGGCATAATGCCACCCGTTCCTCCGAGGAGAATCGCGACCTCGGACTGAGCGTCAAGTAAGCGATGCACGTGCGCAGGCGGTTCGCCATTGAACCTGCCACGCAAAAAATGGCTACCCAAACGAGCAGTCTGTCCGTTGACGGCGCGCGAGGGGAATTTCAAATAACGGACTGCACTCGGAGAAGGTCATATCAAAAGGTTTTCGGACAGGGGTT
>JAFQPL010000062.1 GCA_017411785.1 Clostridia bacterium | reverse complement strand
GGCGGATATTATCCGCCCGCCGTATAAATAAATTTAATCTTAACAAACGGCGCCAGCAAGCCCCCGCCCTACAAAACGGTTTCTTTGCGTAGGGACGGATATTATCCGCCCGCCATATCAATAAAATTTAATCTTTACAAACGGGAGGCTGATAGCCTCCCTACAAACATTTTCTTTACGTAGGGGCGGATATTATCCGCCCGCCATATCAATAAAATTTAATCTTAACAAACGGCGCCAGCAAGCCCCCGCCCGAAAGACAACATCAACGCAAAAAACGCCCTGCTGCCGTTTTGGCAGCAAGACGTTTGCTTAACGGTATTATATTCCAAAAAGAGACTTGGCGTTACGGTAGGTAATAGCCGATATATTATCCACAGTAGTTCCTCGCGCGTCGGCAAGCGCCGAAGCGGTATAGAAAAGTCTGCCCGAATGATTAAGACTTCCTCTGAACGGATGCGGAGCAAGATAGGGCGCGTCGGTCTCGATAAGTATTCTGTCATCGGGAACAACTGCAGCTACCTCCTTGATCTTTACGGCATTTTTAAAGGAGACCACTCCCGAAAAGGAAATATACCACCCGCGCTTTATAAGCTCACGTGCCATATCCGCGCTTCCGCTGTAGCTGTGAAAAACGCCTCTTGCCTCTGGATAGCACAAAACAGTCTCAAAGCAATCTCCGTGAGCCTCTCGGTCGTGAATAATAACAGGAAGTCCTATCTCGCAGGCAAGCTCAAGCTGGCGCACAAAGCAATCGGCTTGCGCCGCCTTGTTGTCCTGTCTCCAATAATAATCAAGTCCTATCTCACCGATAGCAGCTATCTTATTTTCGTCACGGCTCTGCGCAAGAGCGCGTATCCGCTCTATCTGCTCAATGTAGCCGAGCCCCCCATTCTCAAGCTCCTCGGGATGAACTCCCACTGCCGCATAGACCCGCTCAAAGTGCTTTGCCTGCTCTATGACCTTAAGCGCGTCCGCATAGCTCGCGCTTACGTTTACAACGCCGAGAAGTCCCCTCTCAAAAAGAGTTGAAAGCAGAGCCTCCGCACCCTCGGGATTTTCCTCTCCAAAAAAGCGTTCATCATAATAATGCGCGTGTGAATCAAAAAACTCACAGCTCACCGAATTTATTTCCTCAAAGCTCATAGACTTATCTCACTCTCTCACCGAGAGGAGTATCCTCAGCAAGAAATACGACTCTTACCTCCTCCTCGCCGCTTGCGAGGATCATTCCCTGAGACTCTATTCCGCAAAGCTTTGCGCTCTTGAGATTCGCAACGACTATAACCTTTTTACCGACAAGCTGCTCGGGCGTATAGTAAGAAGCTATGCCCGAAACGACCTGACGCTTCTCGTAACCGAGATCAAGCTGCATGCAAAGAAGCTTTTTAGCCTTTGGAACTCTCTCGCAGGAAAGTATCTGCGCGGTGCGAAGCTCAACTCCCATAAAGTCCTCAATTCCTATAAGAGCGCAGCCCTCAGGCTTTTCGGGAACAGCGCTTGCCTTCTCTGCGGCAAGTCTCTCCGCCTCACGCTCGGCTTCTATCTCAGCAAGCATCTTTTCCTCATCGATCCTCGCAAACATTACTCTTGAATCTCCGAGAACAGCTCCGACCTTTATTCCTCCGAAGCTCTCCGCCGTGCCGACGGAATTAAAATCAACGCCTTCAACCGCAAGCTTTGAGAGTATCTCCTCGGCGGTCTCGGGTATGATAGGATAAAGCATAGTAGCGCCCCAACGGATAGCCTCAAGTAAATTATAAAGAACAGTCGCAAGACGAGCCTTTTTACTCTCATCCTTTGCAAGAGTCCAAGGGGTCGTCTCATCTATATACTTATTAGCGCGCGAAAGCATCTCGATAACACTGTCTATAGCATCGGCTATATGATAAGCATCCATATTAGCGGTATAATCGGCATACGCCTTAACGCAAGCGTCACGAAGCTCGCCGTCAAGAGCCTCGGGCTCGGTAGGAGCTATAACCTCCTTGTTAAAATACTTCTTTTGCATATCAAGAGTACGCTTAACAAGGTTTCCGAGATTGTTTACAAGATCGGTGTTATATCTCTTGATAACCGCGTCGTAGGTTATACTTCCGTCGGATGCGTAAGGCATCTCGGAAAGCGCGTAGTATCTTACGCCGTCAACGCCAAAGCGCTCGGCAAGCTTATCGGCATAGATAACGTTTCCTCTTGATTTCGACATCTTCTCAACACCAAAGTTGAACCAAGGATGCCCAAACACCTTTTTAGGAAGCGGAAGCTCCAACGCCATAAGGAATATAGGCCAATATATTGTGTGGAATCGCAATATATCCTTGCCGATTATATGCACGTCGCAGGGCCAATATTTTTTAAAATGCTCGCTCTGCTCCTCGTAGGACTTATCGGCGTCATAGCCAAGCGCGGTTATATAGTTGGTAAGTGCGTCAAGCCACACGTAAACGACGTGACGGTCATCAAAATCAACGGGGATGCCCCACTTGAACGAGGTACGGGAAACGCAAAGATCCTGAAGTCCTGCCTTGAGGAAGTTATTTACCATTTCCTTCTTTCTCGACTCGGGCTCGATAAACTCGGGATGTGACTCGATATGCTTCATAAGTCTGTCGGCGTATTTGCTCATTTTGAAGAAATAAGCCTCCTCGCTCGCCTTCTGTACGGGACGTCCGCAATCGGGACATTTACCCTCTGAAGCCTGAGTTTCGGTAAAAAAGGATTCGCAGGGAGTACAGTACCAGCCCTCGTACTTGCCCTTATATATATCGCCCTTATCGTAGAATTTCTTAAATATCTTCTTAACGGTTGCCTCGTGGCTCTCGTCAGTGGTGCGGATAAAATAATCGTAGCTCGTATTCATTCCGTCCCAGATACCGCGTATTTCGCCCGCAACTCCGTCAACGTACTTCTTTGGAGTGATCCCCGCTCCGTTCGCAAGATCCTCTATTTTCTGACCGTGCTCATCTGTACCCGTACAAAAATAAACGTCATAGCCACGCGCTCTTTTGTAACGCGCGATAGCATCGGTCATTATTATCTCGTAAGTATTTCCGAAATGCGGCTTTCTTGAAGCATAGGCAATTGCCGTCGTAATATAAAATTTTTCTTTCATAGTGATCATCCTCGCTAAATATATTGTAAATTCTCGTTTTTATTTATTCCTCATTATAAGCTATTTCATCGGCTATTCTCTGATAGACCAGAGTCATTCTCGGTAAGGTATCTATAACAAACCAAATAAGCAGCGTTGCTGCCGATAAAAGCATATCGGGCAAAAATGCCTTGATATAATCCATATACAAGCGCTTTGCTCTTGCCGAGCGCATATTTTTAACGCTCATCGAAAAGGAGCTTCCAACACTGTATCCTCTCGACGTATAGTAGCAAAACAAAAACATAGGTCTTAATAACAAAAACACACCGAAGCCCAACACAAGTCCCAAAGCAACCACCAAGAAGAAAAGATAGCTTACCAATGAAGATATTCTCTTATCGGGATGCACCGCAAAGGGACGCAAAAGCTCTACCAGAACAATAAGCGGAGATGCGCACGCCGCCATAAACAGACCTATAAAAAAACCTCCAAAAAAGGATCTGCCGTATTCCCGCTTACCGTGTGAAAAATAAGACACCCGTCCCGCTATTCCCTCGCGGTACAGCTTATACGAATATTTAAAATAGCTGTGTACTACAGGCAGGCTCGCAAACAAAGCAAGGGCTATAGCAGCCGCCAAAGCAATTACCGAAGATAAAAGCTCTGCATTGGTAAGCTTCACGGGAAGCGCTGAGATTCCCCAAAGCACAAGATATTGAGTATAATAAAAAATAAATATCGGGGATATCAATACAAATATGAGTATCAAACAGTAAAATACCATATCAATGCGGCGTCCTTTTTTACCAAGAAAATCCGTCGCTTCCTTTTTCAGCTCCTTTACGTTATTCATATTTCCTCCCCTCAAAAAACATTTTAGATAGGCTCATAAGCACCATTACTCATTACTCCCTCTATTTCAAAGGCTTTATCGTTTATAAACAGTATATCCGCCCGCTTACCCGCTTCAATCGAGCCGCAAAAATCATAAATTCCCATTTCCTTGGCGGGCGCTTCTGTTGCCGAAATTATAGCCTCCTCAAGCGGAATATTACAGAACCTCATAAGGTTTTCAACTGCCTTGTCAAGCGTAAGGGTGCTTCCCGCAAGCGCGCCGTCGCAGGTACGGGCAACTCCGCCAATCACAGACACCGCGTTCCCCGCTATAGAATATTCTCCGTCGGGACAAAGCGTAGCCTCCATGCTGTCGGATATAAGAACTAAACGCTCTCGCTTGATATTATACGTCATCCGTACGACCTCAGGCGACACGTGTATACCGTCGCAGATAAGCTCGGCAAAGCAGCTGCCGTTAAGGCAGGCGGCAACAGGTCCTCCGTCACGGTGATGAAGCGGTGGCATAGCGTTATAAAGATGAGTATACGCGCTTACTCCCGCTCTCTCACATTCAACGGCTTGAGCGTAATTTGCGGCAGTATGGGCAAGTCCAAGCGTAGCCCCCATCTCCAAAGCTTTTTTTATAAATGAAAGATCCGAATCGCGCTCAAACGCCGCGCTTATATGTAACGGATAGATGTCAAGCCTCTCAAAGAGGCAGAGCTCCTGCGCCGAAAGCGGAGCAATAAGCTCCTGCGCGTGCGCTCCTCTCTTTTGCAAGGAAAGATATCTCCCCTCCAGATGAATGCCGCAAAGCCGCGCGTCGCTCTTACAAAAATCTCTTATACGCTCTGCCGCTTCAAGCATATCGGAAAGAGGCGCCGAGGCAAGAGTGGGCATGACTGTGGTAATCCCGCGCGAAAGATAAGCTCTTGACATAACGGCGAGCGCGCTTGTGTCAGCGGTGAGAAAATCATATCCCGCGATCCCGTGGGTATGAACATCAACAAGCCCCGCGGTAAGCCTTTTGCCTTTTGCGTCGATCACCTTGGCGTCAGTCGGACAAGACTCGCCCAAAGCCGAAACCGAGGCTATCTTTCCGTCCTTTATCAAAATGTCTCCGAGAGAAAAGCTGCGGCTTGAATTATCGTATACGTATCCGTTTTTTATAAGTGTATACATAAGCTCTCCTCCGAAAAAATTTAAAACGCTATTTTAAGAAGCAGCATATAAGCAAGTCCGTAATAGCTTATTACCGCAACAAGATCGTTTACCGTTGTTATAAGCGGACCCGATGCTATAGCGGGATCCACGCCCATTTTTGAGAATACAACGGGTATTCCCGCGCCTGTAAAGCCCGAAATCATCATGGCAAAGCAGAGAGCGAGGGCCACGCACCCCGCCGTAGTAAAGGCAAGCGACGGATCGGTTCCCCGCAAGCAAAGATATCCGCCTATTATTACGACCGAGCAAAGTCCTACGAGAAGTCCGTTAAGAAAGCCTATCCTCGTCTCCTTGAATATAAATCCAAACGCCCTTTTTGCTCCAAGCTCCTCTGAGTTAAGAGTACGGACAGTTACCGCAAGCGACTGCGTTCCAACGTTTCCCGCCATTCCGAGTATGAGAGATTGAAAGCTTACTATAAGAGGAAGCTCGGCAACTATTCCCTCAAAAAGCCCGACCACCGCCGAAACGATAAGTCCGAGCACAAGAAGTATCGCCAGCCACGGCAGCCTCTTTCCAACACTCTTGAAAACCGATTCGCTGACATCCTCGTCATCGGTAAGCGCCGCAAATTTTGCGTAATCCTCACTGCTCTCGGCCTCAACAAGCTCTGTTATATCCTGAGCGGTAATAACACCGAGAAGCTCTTTTTTCTCGGAAAGCACGGGAATAAGCTCCTCGGAATATTCCCTTATTCTGTCTATATTTTCTGATATTTCGTCCTTCGCGTAAACAAACGGAAAGTTAAGCGATATAATATCGTCAAGAGAAACCGAATTTCTCGCTATTATAAGCTCCTTCAGGTCGATCGTACCGTAAAATACCCCTCCGTCAAGCACAAATAACGTTGAGATATTATCGTTTTCCGCCGCCTGCTCAACAAGAGCGCGCATTGCCTCCTTAACGGTTGAAGCGCGGTTGACTGTGACAAAATTCGTAGTCATTACACTGCCGAACTCATCGTCACCGTAGGACGCAATAAGCTCTATCTCCTCTTTTACGTCGTCCTCAATAAGCGAAAGAAGCTCATTTCTCGTCTCCTCGTCAAGAGCCTCAAGAGTTTCGATAGCATCATCTATCTCCATCTGCTCTATTACATCGGCGGCATCGTCGGCATCCATCTCGGAAATATATTCGGCGACATCATCTGTAAACGGAAGAATATCAGATATAGCATCGCTTCCAAGCGCGCCTATGACCCGCTCTCTCTCCTGTGTCGAAAGCTCATCAAGCGCCGAAGCAATATCATTCTCGTGATAATCTGAAAGCAGCTCCTTAAGAAGCTTATCATCGCAGTCCCCGCGTATTATCGAAAGAATCGCGACTCTGTAATCTCTTTCCTCCTCATTTTCGGGGAGGCTTTTTTCTTCATTTTCAGGCATATAATCCCCCTTTCTGCGTCAGGGTCTTATTCGCTTGTCAGCAAACAAGAACAGTCCGAACGCTTATATATTTCATTTTTTCAAAACGTAACCACCCGTCTGCGCTCATCGCTGTTCTCCTTATCTTAACCGTGTTACTGTAGGTTAGTATTTGCATACATAGTTATTATATCACATTGCTTTACTTTTTTCAAGCATTTTAAAATGTTTTTATACTTGTATTTTTAACGGATATATGATATAATAAATTATGTGTATTCAAAAATACAGGAGGTAATTTTATGAAAAAAATCATTGCTTTTATCATCGCCCTAATATTAGCGGGGGCAGCAATATTCTCGGCAAGCCTGAGCACGAGCGCCGCCGAATCCTTATCCTCGATCCCCACCGCATATAACAGTGACACCTCCAACCTCAGCTACGCAACCTCTGTAAAGGATCAAGGGGAAAATTTAGGAAACTGCTGGGCATTTGCCGCCATTGCCTGTTGCGAAGCAGACGCTGTTAAAAATCACGGCGCAAAAGCCAACGAAATAGATCTCTCGGAGCTTCACCTCGCGTATTTTTCCTACAACGGCGCAAGAGAAGGAACAGGCGACTCGGTAACCTCCTATCAGCCCTTCTACACCTTCGGTGGATACTCTCAGCTTCCCGTTTTCACACTCTCAAACTGGATAGGACTCGTTGACGAGGACGTAGCCCCCTACAGCTCTCTCGTTTCCAACCACTCGCTGACTCTTAACGAAGATCTTATGAAAAGCGAGGCTGAATACTACCTTCACAACGCATATTTTTACGATTATACAAGCGCGAATATTTCAAAAATCAAAAAAGCGATTATCGATTTCGGCGCGGTACAGACCGCCTACTATTCAGACGACAGCTACTTTAACAGCGCTACCAACTCGCACTACACTCCAAACAACTATACCTCGGATCACGCCGTAGCGATAGTCGGATGGAACGATAGCTACTCAAAGGACAATTTCAGATCAAGCTCCCGCCCCTCCTCAAACGGCGCTTGGCTTGTAAAAAACAGCTGGGGCAGCGATTGGGGCAACAACGGATACTTCTGGATCTCCTATGAGGACAAAAGCATTACCTCAGCCACCGCCTTTGACGTTATTCCCGCAAGCGAGGAAAAATACGACAACAATTACCAGCACGACGGCGGGATCTCTCTTTCCTACCTCAGTCAAGAAAACCTGAGCTTTGCAAATATATTCACCGCTAAGGGAAATGAGGAGCTTCGCTCTGTAGGCGTTACGGTATACGAGGCTCAAAACGCCTCATACGAGCTTAAGATATACCTAAACCCTACCACCCTGAGCCCTCAGAAATTCAACGAAGGAGCGCCCGTATACACTCAGTCGGGAACTCTTACAGGCTCGGGCTTCAACACAATAGAGCTTGACGAGACTGTTATCCTCAACGAAAACGACGTTTTCATAATATGCTTCAGCACCGACGCTAATATGGCGTGCGACGCAAGCTACGCTATAAATAACAGCTCCTCAACTCTTGCCTACTCTACGGTAGGAGTTTCGCAAAACCAGACCTACGTTTCGGCAGGAAGCGGATTTTATGACGTAGCGTTGCAAACGGGAGGCTCGTCTCTCTATAACGCGAGGATCAAAGCGTTTACAAAGGATCTCATTCTCGGAGAGGCAAAATTTGAAGCTCTCCCGACCGCAAGCACTATCAAATACGGACAGAGCCTCTCAAGCGCAACACTCTCGGGAGGAAGCGTCACCGACAGCCTCAGCGGCAAAAAGATACGAGGAGAATGGAGCTTTAAAAACAAAGATATTATACCGAAAAACAACGATACCGTAGCTATCATCTACACTCCCGATAACTCACACTATAAAACTATAGAAAAGACCGTAAAAATAACGGTTGAAGCAGACGCACCTAAGCTTACGATAAGCACGGATAAGCAAAGCTATAAGAGCGGAGAGCTTTTGAGCGTAAGCGCGATCCTCAAAAACGCTCATTCTCCCTCATTCACAGATCTTCCCGCGATATCCTATACCTATAAGATAAACAACGGCGCGGAAACTTCCTTTACAAATTCTTTTTTCCTTCCCGACAACCTTGACGGAGTAACGATCACAATAAAAGCAATAACAGAGTCGATAGACGGAAAATATATATCTGCAAGCGATCTTATAGTTCTTTCGATCGATGACGGCGAGCAAAGCAGCAACAGCTCCCCGACGCTCCCAAGCAATAACGGATCAAGCGGCTCTGCCTCTCCAATTAATCCGAGCGGCTCAGGACAGCAAAACGATGCTTCAAGCTCCAACGGTACGGCATCTCTGCCCAATGAAAGCGGAAACATGCCCAACGGAGAGGTTGAAAACAGCAAAAGCTCCTACGACGATGACCGAAATAACTCCCCCGACGGCGATATTGACGAGCTTAGCATAGGCTGCTCTATGAGTGTATCACTGTCGGCTCTCGTAACGGTCTGCGCTATCGGCGCATTCTGCTCATTCAAAAAAAGAAAAGGTAACTGATACAATAAACAATGAATCAAAAAAACAGTATTTACGGCGTTCCCGAGCGAGCTCTGATGCTTGACTGCGGAAGAAAATATTTCTCGCCGAAATGGTTCGAGCGCGCGATACCGTTGCTGAAAAAAGCGAACATGAACACTCTTTACCTACATTTTTCCGAGGAAATGGGACTCAGAATAGAGTCAAAGCAATTCCCCTGGCTTGCGGGCGGGGACAACACCCTAT
>JAFQPL010000061.1 GCA_017411785.1 Clostridia bacterium | reverse complement strand
GCAAGGCGTGTGAAAAAAGGACAGAGAATGTGAAATTCTCTGTCCTTTTTGCCGTAGGGACGAACTGTGTTCGTCCGCGGGCGTTCAGAGAACGCCCCTACGTGTTTGATTTTTTCGGCAGGTAAACCTTGCGAGGCTTCCGAGACGGAAGTTAGTTTGTGTAGAGGGTTTTTTGCTACCTTTTTGAAAAAAGGGTCGGCAGTGCCGACAGCCAAGCTCGATGTTTGTGATATTAAATTTCAAGCCGCAAACCCCGAAAAGATAAAAAGCAAAACGCTCAATCGAGATTTGTTCTCGGTTAAGCGCACTATTTTTGAAAACTCCCAAAAACCTTTCTGCAAGAAAGTTTTTTGCGGAGCTTTTTTTCAAAAAAGCGACCTAAACCTAAACACAAACTAACTTCTATACCCATACCGACCGACATTTGTTTGATTTTGCTATATTCCTCTTTTTTATTTTGTCTAAAACGCAGAAATTTTGCTTTTTTGTTTGATTTGCCGCCGTTAGTCGTCGCAAAAACTTGACTTTTTTCCTATTTTAGTGTACAATAACGGCAACAGTATCTCCCTCAGATGAGGATATTCTACTAAATTTTAAAGGAGATTTTTATGAAAAAGTCAGTTTCGATTCTGCTTATCGTTACTATGTTGCTTGCGTCGGTGCTTGCTATGATCCCTGCTTCCGCGGCGGGTTCCGAGCCTACCCCGTATGCGACTTATAACGTAAACTGGAAGGATTTGTATGAAAGCGGTACCATGACGGCTCAGGAGGATCTGACTCCCAAGACCGACTATGAATACTATTTCAACGTATTTGCTACCGAGAATTCTATAAGATTTACTCCCAAGAATGATTCTCTCGGAAAAGACCGCTCGTATTTTTCTACACAGATGGTAGATATAACTGCCGATACCTATTTTATTTACACCTTTGAGGCAAAGAACGGCAGATCGGGCGGATGGGCAGGAGTTGTTCTTGCTTACGGAGACGCGAAGGGCTCGTCTAATCAGTCTCTTGGTAACGCGCCTTTCTTCCTTTCGGGACAGTTTGACAACAACGGCGCAAACGCAGAGACCGGAATGTCTGCGTTCCGTTTCCGTCAGGGACGTCATTCCTTGGATGATGCAAAGCCTTACAGAGAAGTTATCGAGATGGAAAATCAGATAGACAAAATAGTTACTACCGAGGACGGCTACGGTAAATTCAGAGTTGTTTACGAAGGATATAACATGACCGTCTACTACGATCAGTATGGCACAGGAACTGAGAAGATAGTAGGACGTACCATAACGCTTCCCGAGGGCTCTAAGATCGCCTTTGGAGTATACAGTCAGGGCGCGGGAGTTAACGATCTCAACCTTGTTACCCTCAGAAACTGCACGCTCAAGGCGTACACAGAGGCGGCTCAGGTAAGCCTTTACAGAGCATTGCTTCCCGGTCTTACTCAAAAGGGTATGGCTATCTGGAACAACGGTGTGAACACCGAATATACCGCAGTTACCTATTCGGCTCTTGAATCCGCGCTTAACAAGGCTATCCAGATAGACGTCGGCACGCCCAGCTCCAACGCTGACGTAATTTCTGCTTACGGCGAGCTTTCGCACGCCCTTTCGGATCTTAAGAAGGTTGCCGATTATACCGCTCTTAACGCCGAGATCGCTAAGGCGGAGGCAGAGGCGGCTAAGGATCCCGCTACCAACGCAGGGGGCTTGGAGGCTTTCAATTCCGCGATAACTGCCGCTAAGGCGGTCGTTGCCGCTAATTATCCGCTTGACCAGCAGGGTACTATTAATGAGGCTGTCAATACTCTCAAGCGCGCTTATTTCACGTATATGGGCTTAGCGGATACTATAGCTCTTGAGGAGTCTATAGCTTCGGCTAAGGCTCTTAATGAGAACGCTTACACAAAGGCTTCTTGGGACGCTTACGCGGAAAAAATCGCCGATGCCGAGGCGCTTCTCGCGGCAAATCCCACTGCCGACAAGCAGGATGACGTAAACGGGGCGGGAAATGCGCTTCTTGACACGTCCTCGCTCGTTGCTTGCTCGGGCTTGCTTGCAGACCTTAAGGAGATCTATGATCTCGTAGCTACTCTTGAGGAGAAGGATTTCAGCGCGGAGAGCTGGGTTCCCTTCGCCGCGGCTCGCGCCGAGGTAAAGGCTCTTCTTGACGCTCGCGTCGGAGTTGACCAGAATTTGACTATAACGGCTAAGACTAACGCTCTTGCGGACGCTATGGATGCTCTTGTGTACAGAGTCAACGTTCTTTATACCGAGGATACTAACGCTAACGGACTTCTCAGCGACGAGCAGTACAGCGGTATCGGAGAGGTATTTTATTTCGACTATCACAAGTATATTGCGGCTAAGGGATATACTAAGGGCGATGTCTTCCCGAAATCCTTGCAGGAAGACGGAATGGAGGGCAGCTCGGATTATGTGCTTCGCTTTGGAACTATTGCGGGCGAGGGCACTATAAATGCATGTAACGGTATTAAGGAAGAGCATGAGCGCAACACCTTCAGCCACAACACAAAGACGACAGAGATCAACGGAACGTCGTATAATCACGCGTTTGGCTTTAGCTTCCTTGATCCTGTTACGGTTGACAGAGTTGCTTTCTATCTTCCCACTGATACAAGAATAAAATCTATAGACGTTTACGGCGCGTCGATTACCGAAAAGGACGGCAAGAAGGTTTATGCCAAGGAGGCTGAAAAGACCTACCTCGGAACCTTTACCGTTGGCACTGCGGCGCAGGGCGCGAAGAATATAGAGGTCAGAGGCGAGCTTGCCGAGGCGCTTAAGGTGGATTATATCATCTTTGCCGTAAAGTTTGGAACACGTGTTCCCAACGCTTATTCTATCTATGAGATCGAGCTTTTCGGACTCAAGGAGGGTGCGGAGGATTTCTCGGCTCTTAAGGCTCAGTACGCAAGATTCAAGGGTGCGAACAGTACCGATTATACCGAGGAATCATGGAACGCTCTTCTTGAGGTTCTCAAGACGACCGATCCCGTAAACAAGAACTGCTTCTCGACCGAGGCTGATATTGAGGCTGCTGCGGCTACTCTTAAGAATGCGGTCGACGCTTTGCAGGTAAAGCCTGTTGACAAGACCGCGCTCAAGACCTTGCTTGACGAGTGCAAGGCTCTCGTTGAGAGCGAGTATACCGCTGATTCCTGGGCTCCCTTTGCAACGGCGCTCAAGGCGGCTGATGATTATTACAACAACGAAAACGCGCTTCCCTCTGCGTTAAAGGGAATAACCGACGCTCTTACCAAGGCTAAAAAGACTCTTGCCAAGTTCGGCGACAAGACTCCGCTTAAGACTCTTATCGACGAGTGCAAGACTCTCAAGGAGGCTGACTGGCAGGGCAACGCGACTGCTTGGAAGATGTTCGTTAAGGGCATTGCCGCAGCAGAGGAGATATACAACAAGGATGGCGCAACTCAGCAGGAGATAGCTGCTGTGATCGACGATCTTTCTTATAAGAAGGAGAGCCTTAAGGCTACCGAAAAGACCGATGCTCCCGGCACTTCCGACGGTGAAAACGGTACTGCTGACGGTACCGAGACCGAGGCTCCCGCAGATGACGCTGAGACCGCCGCTCCCGCGGACGATGCTGCAACCGAGGCTCCCGCTGATGACGAGACCGAGGCTAAGAAGGACGGCTGCGGATCTTCGATAGCTCTCTCTGCTCTCGCAGTTATAGGCGTTGTCGGAACCGCTCTTGTTATCAAGAAAAAAGAGGACTAATTTAGGTATAAGTTAGTTTGTGTTGAGGTTTAGGTCGCTTTTTTGAAAAAAAGCTCCGCAAAAAACTTTCCAACAGGAAAGGTTTTGGACTAACCTTTAATAATTCCGCTCGACGGTTGTTATCAATCGTCGGGCGTTTTTATT
>JAFQPL010000060.1 GCA_017411785.1 Clostridia bacterium | reverse complement strand
AGTATGGTAAGATGGACTACACTGGTTCAATTGCTCCATCACATGGTATGTGGGTTACAACCGAACAAGTTACAGGCGATAGTTTGCGCGTAACAGTTGAACGTAAGTACAAGATGTCACTAGGCGTACTACTTAAATGTTTTGGTTATACTAACGAACAATTGTTAGATATATATGGTAACCACCCATTTATTGTTAATACCTTAAATAAGGAAACACAAATTACGCAAGAAGATGCTCTTATCGAATTTAGCCGTCGTACTCGTCCTGGCGAAATCCCTAGCCCATCTAACACAATGTCATATATTAACGACCGTTTCTTTAATCATCAACATTACAGCATGGGTAAGGTTGGTCGTTACAAGACTAATAAGAAGTTAGGCCTTGCAAATCGTATTGTAGAACACATCAGTGCGGAAGATATCAAGATTGGTCGTAAAGTGGTTATTTCTAAGGGTGAAGTGTTCACTCGTGAAATCGCTGACAAAATCCAAAATGCTGGTATCAACAGTGTTGATATTATATATAATGATAAAGTTATCCGTGTTGTAGGTAACAAGCGTGTTGGCCTTACTTGCTATGTAGATTGCAATCCTAAGGAATTTGGAATTAATGGTCTTGTATATTATCCATTATTGCAAGAAATCTTAAAGGAAAACAAAACTGACGAAGAAATTCGTGAAGCAATTCGTTTAAATGCAAGAGCATTGGAAAACTATGAAATTACATTAGATGATATGATTGCAACAGTAAGCTATCATTTGAACCTAATGAATACGCTCTTTCACTTGATCTCACCGCTCTTGAAGCCCCAACTAACGGCGCGGATTATCAGGTTATAATCATTGTAACTGCATCTATCGCATCTATCGCTCTTATAATCTGCGGAATATTCATTTTCAGGCACGTAAGAGCAAAAAGGTTTAAAAAAGCCCTAACGGAAAACAACAAAAGGTCAATTGGCAAAAAGCACTGAACCGATGATTTTTAGAGGTTAAAATGAATCGAAGACGATACAAACAAAGCAATCACCGCAAGCGGCGAATAAAAAATATAATAATATTTTCAGCAATTGCCGCGGTTTTGATTTTTACGGTCTTTATGATAGCGGGGCTCTCACTTTCCGAAAAAACAAAGCCAACCGAATTCGGAGATGATTTTGAGCAAAAGGAAACAAAAGCGGAAAAGATTCGCACCGTACAAAAAGTAAACGCATATCCCTTGCCTTTACTTGAAGATGGATCAAGCTTTTCCTCAAGACTTTCAGCTACTAATTCAGACGCGACGGCGGTTTGCGTTGCTCTTAATAAGCCAAACGGTACTCTGCAATACCGTTCGGAGCTTGCCTCGAGTCTTTCCTATCTGACGCTTGAAGCCGATGCTTCTGCCCTTTCAAGATACACCGAGGCAATTTCCGACAAAGAGCTTTACACGACCGCGATACTCTATCTGCCAACATTCAACGATACCGAAAACGAGCTTCTTGCCGACGTGGAGCTTTCAATATGGGGTTCGATCGTCTGCGAAGCGATACGCGAAGGAGTTGGCGACGTACTTCTGATAGCCCCCTCGGCAAGTGAGGATGACGTTGATAAGCTTTGCGCTGTCGCGGACAGAATACACGTAACCGAAAAAAATGCCGTCGTAGGACTTGCCCTTCCGCAAAGCGTGCTTGATGCGGAAAAAAGCTCAACTCTCATAGACACGCTCTCAAAAAGCTTCGACTATCTTGCTCTTGATCTCACCTCACCTCCCGAGGATGAAACGACCGTACTTAACTATATAGAGGAAACGGTTTCGGATATGCAGCTTCAGCTTATGTATTATGAAATGCGTGTTTTACTGCCACGAGGAGCAAGCAGTGAGGAGCTTGCAAAATTCACCGAAATTGTCACCAAATATAACATAAAGAGCTGGCAAGCTCTTCCATATTAAAATACTCTATAAAAGCACTACGATCATCCCAAAAGGACTGTCAAATTACGACAGTCCTTTTTTATTTTAAAATTTCACTTAAAATCTCAAAAAAATCTCATTTTTTGAGACTAAGTGAGACTCAAGGCGACCCTTTGAGACTTTTTCACGAGGTAAAATATGCTTGCGTAACGGAGAGAAAGGAGGTCTCCCGATATGAACCCCGCCGAAAGCATTTTCAGCTCTGATGATGGCGGTAAAATAATAGATCGTTTAAACGAATATATTCACGCATGTCGGCAAAGCAAACCGGAGGAAGATGATCATGAAAAAAAGAAAAAAACATCCGAGCGCTCTGCTTTTCCAAATCTTGCAGGCTTTTGCCGTTTTCTCGGTATAGGAGCTTCCGAGCTTGAGGATTTTGGCTCTCGATCTCCCGATATATACGGTAGGATCCTTGCAATTCTTGAGGATGAGGCTCTTAACTCAGCTCTCTCTCCAACCCTCGTATCAGCTTACCTGAAAAAAAGACTCGGCTACGACGGCACGGAAAAAAGAGCTTCCTCACAGCTCGAAATAAGCTTTGAGCATGACGTATTCGAGGACGGCGGCTAATGGGAAGATCAAGCATAAAAATACAAGGTATTCCCAACGAGCGACAAAAGGAATTTTTCGCCTCCCGCGCCCGCTTCACAGCATACGGAGGAGCAAGAGGAGGAGGAAAATCATGGGCTCTCAGGCGCAAGCTGATCGCTATGTGTCTGCGCTACAACGGACTTTCATGCTTGCTGATAAGACGGACGCTCCCCGAGCTAAAAAGCAATCACGTTATCCCTTTCCTGCGCGAATACGACGGAATGATAACCTACAATGAAAGCGAAAGAGCTATAATCTTACCCAACGAAAGCAGAATATATCTCGGTTATTGCGCGACCGACAAGGATGTATTAAGATATCAAGGTCAGGAATATGACGTTATTGCCATCGACGAGGCGACGCAGCTGAGCGAATTCAGATTTTCGGTTTTAAAGGCCTGTCTGCGAGGCTCTAACGATTTTCCTCGGCGGATGTATCTCACGTGCAATCCCGGCGGAATAGGTCACAGTTGGGTAAAGCGTTTGTTTGTGGACAGAGATTTTCGAAGCGGCGAAGATCCATCGGAATACGAGTTTATTCCCGCAATGGTATACGATAATCCGATTTTGCTTGATGCCGATCCTCAATATCTAAGCTCGTTAAAATCTCTGCCTCCGCGTCTTCGCGATGCATGGCTCTACGGCAGATGGGACGTTTTTGACGGTCAATTCTTTCCCGAATTCGATGCGTCGATCCACGTATGCGAGACAAAAGATATTCCCGAAAGGCTTACAAAATTTGTAGCCCTTGATTACGGTCTGGATATGCTTGCCGCGCTCCTTGTCGGAATAGACACCTCGGGAAACATTTGGATCCTGCGGGAGATCTGCGAATCGGGACTTACGCTCAGTGAAGCCGCTCGGAGAGTTTCTCTTCTCTCCGATGGCGAGCGCATCGATTTTGCCGTATGCTCTCCTGATCTGTGGAATAGACGTCAGGATAGCGGAAAAAGCGGTTTTGAGATAATGCAGTGCGTTCGCGGGATGCCGCCCATGCACCCTGCGGACGACAGAAGAATTGCCGGCTGGCGGATTTTACGCGAATACCTCTCCGCAAAGGGAGGACATCCGTATCTGCGTATTGCTTCCGCCTGTAAAAATCTTATTGAATCACTCCCTGCACTGCTCTGCGACTCAAAGCGTGTCGAGGACGCTTCAAGCACTCCTCACAAAATAACTCACTCACCTGAGGCGCTGCGTTATGCGGTCATGAGCAGAACATTTTTTGCGTCGGAGAATAACGAGGACATGCTTGATATTTCCAAGGATTTTCATTTTGCAAAAAGATCCTCGTCCTTCTTTGACTAATCCCTCGGTCTCAAAGTGCGATCACGCACCTCCGTTACGCATTGAGACTGCGTGGGCACGATAAATTCTAAAAGAAAGGAAACAAACATGGCACAAAAAAGCAAAACGCGGACCCCTCTAAAAGCGTCCTTCCGCGGATTTGAAGGAGTAGATCTGCGAAAAGCACATTCAGGAGACGAAAGCATTGCTCTTATAGAAAATTTCCGCATAACCGAGGACGGTTCTCTGAAAAAGCGTTGCGGTTTTAAAACGATTTACTCGTCGGAAAATGGATCCTCAAGGATAAAAGCACTTCATTGCTTAAAAAATTCAAATGGCCGTATAATTTTCTGGGTCGATGGAAATTCAGTTTTCCGTTATGATCTTGAAGAAAACCAGCAAACAGCAATAGGCACTGTCAGCGAGCAAACCGAAAAAGCCTTCTTCTTTGAATACCTCGACAAGCTTTATCTCTGTGACGGACACAGCTTCTTCATTATAAGCGACACAGCCGTTCTTCCTGCCGATGCATATATTCCCCTCTACGGCAAGGATTGGCCAAGCACCTATGCGGGTGAAATAAACGAACCCATAAATCTTTTATCAGACAAAGCGGCAATAAGCTATAAATTCCAATTTCCCGCTCAAAGCTATCTCCCGCTCGGAGATTTAAAGATATCGTCAGTAGCTGCGTTATACAGAAACGGCGTTCTCATGGAAAGCAGTTCTTACACGCATGATCAAGAATTCAACGTCATAACTGTCTCAAACTACAACGATGATGATGAATTCTTCATAATATGCAATCTTGCCTTTGAAGGTGACATCGGCGAACAGCGGAATATGCTTTACAGTAGCTTATCCTCAAGCGTTTTTTATGAATTAAACAACAACAATCTGTTTTTATGGGGAAGCAGAAGCGGTAACTCTATCTTCTATTCAAAGAAGATAAACGAAGCAAATTACGCTGAAAGCAAGGATTTTTTAAGCAACAACGGCACGCTTTATATCCCTTGCGGCTCAAAATTTTCAGTTGGCACACCTCAAGATAAAATAAATGCCTTTATCAGACATTACGACAGAGTTTTGATAATGACCGACACTTCAACCTGGATAACCGACCTTTCCCTGCTCGGCAGCGCGGAATTTACTATAAAAAACATAAATTCCGAAATAGGATGTGCTTCTCCAAAAGGAGCTCTGCGAATTGAAAATACTATTATCAGCGTGGGAGATGAAGCCATATACAGTTGGACATCTGAAACAGAGGAGCTTAACGAATGCAATGCTCACAGTATATCAGACCCGATAAAAGCAATACTCGGGGAAGATTTCTTTAAGACCTGTATCATTGCGTTCCACAAAGCAAACAAAGAGATCTGGTTCAGCAGCACAGAAACAAATGAGATCTGGATATATAACGTGAAGCGCAAAGCGTGGTACAAATTCAGCGGCTTTATCCCTTCAGCCTTTGCCGAAAACGCAAAGGAAATCTGCTTTTCGCAGGACGGAAAGGTCAGAGCCTTCGACCAAAGCCTTACCTCTGACGAGCTTGGAGGCTCATACTCAACAATAAGGGCAAGCATGAAAAGCGGAGAAATAGAATTCAACTCCCGTTACAAAAAAAAGTTAAGCTCTGTTTCCCTTAGAAGCGATTTGTCGGGCGGTTATCTTTCGATATCATTTCTCCTTGACAGCACCACTCGATTTTCACACTCGCTTCACCCGAGAAATTCTCATGGGATTTTGAATTTCCGAACAAAAAGCGGACGTTTTCACTCGCTCAGCTTTACCCTATCGGCAAGCGGTGGCGGAGAGCAAACAATTCACGGCATTGAAATAGATGCTGACTAAAATTTAAGAAAGGATAAAAATGAACACCTCAAAAAAGCATTTAAACAAAGCATGGGAGCAATACGAACGCGGAAAAGAATACAAACGTCGCATCAATCTTTACGAAACGGTAAAGACAAACGAGCGTTATTATCGTGGGGAGCAATGGCAATACGGCGAGGGTAAAAATCTTCCTCATCCCGTATTTAATATAATCGGACGTGTAATCAATTATCTCGTATGCTCGGTCTGCGCAACCGACGTTACGATCCACTACGATGATGAATCCCTACCCTACGTAGCTTCCCCCTCGGAAGCCGCTATCATAGAAGAAGGCATAAGCACATTAAGCGCAAATGCTTCTTACCGTTGGAAAAAGGACGGTATGGCAGATATAATGCTCAAGACTCTTACCGATGCCGCTTTGTCGGGAGACGGAGTTCTCTATTGCTACTGGGATAGTAAGCGCAACGGTTCTCAGTCATTTACGGGTGATATCGTTACCGACAGAATAGACAACGTAAACGTATTTCCCGCCGATGTAAACAAAGCGGATATACAGTCACAGGAATATATCATCCTATCGGGAAGAGCATCGGTAAGCTCGCTCATAGCCGAGGCGAAACGCTTTGGCGCAAGTGAAGAGGATATTGCCGGCATCTGCCCCGATGACGAAAACCTCTTTGGCGCGGGAGAGCTTGCAAAGTATGAGCTTCAGGGCGACGACGAATCAAAGGCAACCTACATTATCAAATTCTGGCGAGAGAACGGAAAGGTGGTATTTGAAAAATCCACGCGTACCTGTGTTATACACAAAGCGCGCACCGACTGCCGTCTTTACCCCATCGCATATCTCAACTGGACTCCAAGCAAAAACGCCTTTCACGGCACCTCCCCCGTAACCGCTCTTATCTCCAACCAAAAATTCATAAACAGAGCTTACGCTATGGCTATGAAGCATATGACAGATACCGCATTTTCAAAGGTGATCTATGACAAATCAAAGATTCCCGAATGGACCAACGAGGTAGGCGAGGCTATCGCCGCCTACGGCGGAGGAAACATCTCGGATTCGGTAAGCGTTCTCGGTGTCGGAGAAATGCAAAGCGGATATATGGAGCTTATAAACAGCGCCGTTCTGCTTACCAAGGAGCTTATGGGCGCTACCGACTCTGCCCTCGGTATAGTTGAGGCAAACAACACAAGCGCGATACTCGCTCTTCAGGAAACCTCAAGAATTCCGCTTGAGCAGATCCGCTCATCCTACTACAGATTCATAGAACAGTTAGCTAATATATGGGCTGATATGATGTGCGCATACTACCCCTCCGAACGACTGATCCCCTACTATACAAAAAACAAAACCGATGCAAAGGCTATAGACTTTTCTCTCCTGAAAAAGCATATCCTTTCGGCAGAGATCGAGGTCTGCGAGGTATCGCGATACAGCGCGACAAGCGTACAAAATATGCTCGATAAGCTCTTGGACGGAGGTTATATCAGTCCTGAGCAGTACGTACGCCGACTGCCTATAGGAGAAGCTCTTGACAGAGACGAGCTTATAGAAGCCATAAAGGCAAGCAAAACACAAAATAAAGGAGAACCGCTATCATGAACGAAGAAGCAATTTTAACCGATCACCAAGAAGTAACCGAGCCGCAGAATGATCTTCCCGAGCCAATACCCGATTACGAAAGCGTTATATTGGAGCTTAACGAAAAAATTTGTGCGCTCAACGAAGAGATCGAGAGCTACAAGCTCGCCGCAAAGCATCAGGAGGCAATAGCAGAACAGCTAAACGAATTTTCCGAGCTTTTCCCCGAAATCGCGGTAAAAAACATTCCCGATGATGTATGGGAGAGCGTAAGACG
Source organism: Clostridia bacterium (assembly GCA_017411785.1). GTDB lineage: Bacteria > Bacillota > Clostridia > Oscillospirales > CAG-272 > HGM12713. The sequence goes on along the minus strand of JAFQPL010000060.1, from coordinate 16,620 downwards.
CGGAAACTCTCTTGCCGCATCCTACGCGGTCTACGAAAAGCGAGTTACCGAGGCGGCAAAGCGAATCGAGCGTATAAACGCAAAAAACGCATCTTCCTCCGCAGGCGCAATAGATAAACACACCTCTCAGGAATTCTTCACTCCCGACGACGTAAGAAAAATGTCACCGAGCGAGGTTCACGCAAACTTCGCAAAAATCAAAAGATCTATGGGAAAATGGAACTAAAGCATTTTCTGATATTTTCACTTATTATTTTCAGTATTCTATACAATCATCCAAAATATAAACACTAAAAACAAAAAGAAAGGATTTTAAAAAATATGTCTATTAACAACTTTATACCTACCGTTTGGAGCGAAACACTCCTCACCGAGCTTGAAAAGCAGTTCGTTGCCGTTGCCCACTGTAACAGAGATTTCGAGGGAGAAATCAAGGGTAAGGGCTCTACAGTAAACATTTGCGGAGTAGGAAATATCTCCATCAAGGACTATACCAGGGATACGGATATGGGCTACCCCGACACCCTCACCGATACTATGACGAGCCTCGTTATCAACCGAGCAAAGTGCTTCAATTTCCAGATCGACGACATCGACAAGGCTCAAAGCTCGCCAAAGCTTATGGAGGCCGCTATGAAAAAGGCGGCAGAGGCGATTGCAAACGAGGCAGACCGCCATATCTTCACGCTTTACAACTTAGCAGACGCCATGGTAACCAACGCCCTTTCTTCAAGCGAGACCCTCTACGACACGATACTTGAAGCGCGCAGAATTCTCTATGAGAACAACGTTGGTGACGGCGTAGAGCTTTTCCTTGAGGTATCTCCCAAGGTTGCGGCAAAGATACTCAAGGAGAAGATAGCTATCCCCGCTATGGGCGAGTCGACCTTCAACACAGGATATCTCGGTTCTATTTTCGGATGCAAGATATTCGTATGCAACAACATCGTTGAAACCGAGGTAAACGGCAATGACGTACACAATTGCTTCTTGAGAACCAAGAGAGCTATTGCATTTGCCGATCAGATATCCGAGATCGAGGCATACCGCCCCGAAAAGAGATTTGCGGACGCAGTAAAGGGCCTCCACCTCTACGGAGCTAAGGTCGTTTACCCCAAGGAGCTCGTCACTGTCCGCGTTGAATTCAAATCCGAAAATGAACCCTCCTGATTTTTTGCAATATGGCATATATAAACAATGAAATCTACCTTTCATCACTTGCTCTTATTGACGAGAATCAAAACAAAGGTGATACTTCGGATTTTGAAGAACGTGCTCCGTATCTTCTCGCATCCTTTTGCTCTCTTTGCAAAAGACTCGACAAAGCCATAAGAGCGCGCGACGGACTCCCAACGCAACCGTCGTTCAGCTCGGTAAAGCTTATGCTCACCGCGGAATTTCCTCTCTGCGATGCACTTTGCGCTCCCGCTGCATCCTACCTTGCCTCGATGCTGACAGTAGACGAAAACCCCGCGCTCTCCGAAAGGCTTTATGAAGAATATTGTGATGCTATTGCCCTTTTAGGCGCGGAATGCAGCTGCTCCGCAATAAGTGACGTTTATCTCTTCAATTAAAAGCTGAATTTATTATAAAGCTTTTACCGCCGTAATTTTTTACGGCGGTTTTCTTGATTTTTTTTGCTTTTTGTGGTAGTATATTTGGTATAGACCTGCAAACACGGAGGCAGATAATGATAGGATTTTATATTTTTTTAGCAATACTTTTCATCGACGCTGTAATAACGTTCGCCTTTGCGTATATGATATTTTACAGAGTTTCGGTAAGAAAAAAGCCAAGAAAAAATGAGATAGATTCACTCTTCACACAAAACAAGATCGAGCTTGCAGGGCGTGAAAATATACAACGTAATCTTGACTGGATAGCTAACGCGCAAAGCGAGAGCGTTTGCATTGAAAGCGAGGATGGGCTTCGTCTGCACTGCTCGCTGATAAACGTTGACAAAGAAATCGTTCCAAAGGGCGTGATCATAATATTTCACGGATACCGCTCCTTAGGTGCAAGAGATTTTTGCATGCAGCTTCCTATTCTTCACGAGGCAGGCTATAATATAATGCTCGTCGATCAACGCTCGCACGCTCAAAGCGAGGGAAAATATATCTGCTACGGAACAAAAGAGCATAAGGATGCGCTCCTTTGGCGTAAGAAAGCATCGGAAATATACGGCAATGATATCCCAATAGCCCTATTCGGTCTTTCTATGGGCGCTGCTACAGTCCTTATGGCAAGCGGAGATATCGACAGCGAGGACAGTCAGGTAAAATGCGTAATTGCAGATTGCCCATTTTACGACACCTACGGAATAATCAAGCATGTGCTTTGGAAATACAACAAAATATATCCTCAGCCAATAATACATTTCGTTAATTTCTGGAGCAGATTTTTGGCGGATTTCAATATGCATGCGCCATCATGTGTTGAGAAGGCAAAGGCCTCTCGACTCCCATTCCTTATTTTTCACGGTAAGGACGACAAATTCGTTCCCACTAAATGCTCGGAACGAATTGCAGAGGAGCTTGGCGAGCAAGCAAGGCTCGTACTTGTAGAGAACGCCCGTCACGCAGAGTCGATTTATTATTCCCCCGAATTATACAAAGCAGAGCTCCTTGGCTTTTTACAAAAATATATGAACTAAACCTATTGAAAAAGCAACGGATATATGATATAATTAATTGTTAAGATCAAAGTAAAAAATCGCGCAGGAGGAACGCACGTGATTATAGCGTTAGAAGAAGCAAAATATAAGCTTTTAGGTATGAGAGCCGATATAGATGACCTCGGCTCCGCATTAAGAATAGAACAGCTTGTCTCTCTCGCAGAGGAGCTTGACAAGGACACTCTCCGAGAGGATTTCTGGGCTGACCAGGAAAACTCCTCAAAGGTGCTTCAAAAGCTTAAGCAAACGAAGGATACCATCGAAAGCTACAATGCCCTAAAAAACAGACTTGAGGATGCTATCGTTCTCGTTGAGATGGCTATCGAGGAAAACGAGGAGAGCTATATAGACGAGGTAGAGAGTGAGCTTGCAGCAATCACAAAGGAGTCCGAAGCTAAAAGAATAGAAATATTGCTCTCAGGCGAGTATGACAAAAATAACGCCATAGTCTCTTTCCACCCGGGAGCAGGCGGCACCGAGGCACAGGACTGGGCGCAGATGCTTTACAGAATGATAACACGTTGGGCAGAACGTAAAGGCTATAAATACAAGCTTATCGACTGGCTTGACGGTGACGCGGCAGGTATAAAAAGCGCTACGATCATGGTTGAAGGACTCAACGCATACGGTTACCTTAAAGCCGAAAACGGAGTACACCGCCTCGTAAGAGTATCTCCATTCGACGCGGCAGGCAGGCGTCAGACCTCATTTGCTTCAATTGAGGTAATGCCCGAATTTGACAATATTGATAAAATAGACATTCGTGAAGAAGACATTGAGGTCACAGCTCACCGTTCAAGCGGAGCCGGCGGTCAGCACATCAACAAGACCGACTCGGCAATAAGAATTTTGCACAAGCCCACGGGTATAGTGGTTGGTTGTCAGACCGAGCGCTCACAGCTTCAAAACAAAGAAACGGCAATGAAGATGCTTAAGGCTAAGCTCATGGAAATAAAGCTCCGCGAGCGTCTTGACACGATCGAGGACATCAAGGGTAACAAGGTAAATATCGAATGGGGCTCTCAGATATGCTCCTACGTCTTTATGCCCTACACTCTCGCAAAGGACACAAGAACAGGTCACGAGGACGGAAATATAAGCGCGGTCATGGACGGCGAAATAGACGAATTTATCAATGAGTATCTCAAAATGAACGCAAAATAACCCCCAAGCATTATTCTCTGAGGATTATAATTTTTAAAAAAAAACGGAAGGTGACTGATATGAAAAGCATATTTATAAAAACATTAGCGCTTATTCTTTCTATGGTTATGCTTATCTCCCTTGCCCTCTTCGGATTTGAGAGCTACGCAAACGAAAATGCGCTATCCGCTCCTATCAACAGCGAATCGTCAAGCTCCGATAAAAGCAACACCAACAATGCATCAAATCACCTAACCATTTTTGCAAACGGCGAATACAAGGTGAATTTCATTTGTTCCGCGACGGCAACCGATCTCGACAAATCGGTGTGCAATCAGCTCTGCCTGCTCTTTAGTAAGGCAACGGGCGTAATGCCGACCGTAAAAACCGATGCCGCGAGAATCAGCGGTCCCGCTATCCTTATCGGAAAAACGACAAATGAAAAATCAACAGAGTTATATTCTACGGTAAGCAACAATCAAGCAAAAGCGGCTTTATCCAAGGATTTTTACGCAATTGCCTACTCAAACGAGGAATCCTTCCTCGAGCTTTACGAAAAGCTCAGGGCTTTAGTAAGCCATCAGCTTGAAGGCAACACCTTAGTTATAGATTCAAATTGGAATCTTTCACTGCGTCACGTTAACACCTCAAAAGCAAGCATAAGCCTTCCAAACAAGGTTATAGCTCTTGATCAGCGTTATCAAAAGGCGGTTATCTACAATTTAAACAATTACTCGGCAGGTAAAACGCTTGACGATCTTGAGGAAGGCTCCTTCACCGTCGGTCATGCGGCGGGAATTAAATACCGCGAAAACACGGTCTTCGGGAACGTAATCATAGTAGCGGGAACCGAATCGGGAATATATACAACGTCGGGTTCAAAAAAATGGACGACAACCAATCCGGGTTCAAATCCTCATTCGACAGAAATACTTCCCTCGGGAAACCTCGTTATAGCAAGCTCCACCGACAACAAATTAAGATTTTTCAAAACATCCGCCTTATTAAATAACGGCTCGGTAAGCTACGAAGACTACACTCTTGCCGATGCTCACGGTGTTTTGTGGGATCCCACCTACGGAGTCCTCTGGGCTATAGGAAACACCGAGCTTAATGCATATCGCATCAAGGGCAACGGAACGGGGGAAACGCTTGTTTTAGACCCTAATATGAGTATTACCCTTCCCGAGTACTTCCGCGGAGGCCACGACCTCTCCCCCGACTATCTGAACACCCGTTATCTCTATGCCTCACTCGGCTATAAGGTAGTAAAGGTTAACAAGGAAACAGGTCAGATGAGGACCTTGTTTGAAAAGACTCCAACATCTGCAAAGGGCTTCTCAAACAACAACGCGGGCAATTTCTTTGTCACGGGAGAAACAGGAGGCGCGGGAACGGCATGGGCAAGCGCAAGCTACCAAAGCTGGTGTACCGACACTATTTACTTCTGTCGCTATAAAGCAGACGATACTCTTGAACAGATCCCGATAAAATCCTCAAATAGAGCCTTTTATAAAGCTCGCGCATATTGCGGAACTTATCAGTAAGCTCTACGTAATTTAAAATTCAAAGCCTTGACAAAAAATTAACGCTCTCTATTGACACAGAGAGCGTTTTATTGTATAATTATATTAGCGTATGACGCAAAATCAAAAAATAAGGAGACTAAACCGATGGCAAATTACAACATTCCCGAAAAGGCAAGAGTTGCCGTTCTTACAGGCGCAAGAAAAATAGAAATATTTGAGCTTCCCGTTCCCGAAATAGGAGACGATGAGGTTCTCGTTAAGGTTGAGCAGACAGGCATCTGCGGAACCGACGTACACGAGTACAAGGGCGACCCCTTTGGCTATATTCCCGTTGAGCTTGGACATGAGGGTACAGGTACAGTCGTTAAGCTCGGTAAAAACGTTACTACCGACTATTACGGCAAGCCTCTCGCTGTTGGCGACAAGATCGTTACAGGTCTTAAGCCCTGCGGCGTTTGCGACACCTGTAAAAACGATCCCGAGCACGTTCATCTCTGCCCCGGCGGCGAGATCTTCGGACTTATGCCCGGTGAGGCAGCATACAAGAACTTCAACGGTTGGTTTGGCGAATACATAAAGGTAAACGCAGGCGGAGTTATCTTCAACGTAAGCGATATGGACGTTGATCTCCGTACTCTCATTGAGCCTGCGGCGGTTATCATTCACGCAATCGAGCAGGCAAAGCAGATCTTCAACTTCAAGCAGGGCTCTTACGTTCTCGTTCAGGGATGCGGTCCTATCGGACTTCTTCTCCTCACCGCAGTTCGCACAATGGGCGTTCGCAACATAATCGCGGTTGACGGAGATGAAAAGAGACTCGCTATGGCTAAGAAGCTCGGCGCGGCTTACACCGCTAACTTTATGACAGAGGACGCTATAGCTAAGGTTATGGAAATAACAGGCGGCAAGGGCGCAGAGATGGCATTCCAGTGCACAGGCTCGCCCAAGGCAGCAAGCACCGTTTGGAAGTACGTTCGCCGCGGCGGCTCTATGTGTGAGCTTGGCTTCTTCGTAGACAACGGTCCTACAGAGTACAATCCTCACCTTGACATCTGTAACAAGGAGATCAAAGTAATCGGCTCTTGGACATATCAAGCAAAGGACTGGATCCAGGCTTGCGATATGCTTAAGGAAGCTCAGAAGGACGGACTTCCCGTTGAAGAGCTTCTCACTCACAAGTACGCACTTGCAGACATCAACGAGGCTATGGAAATGAATATCAGCATGCAGGGCCTCAAGATCGTTGTTAAGGGTTAATAATTAAAATAGTTTGAATTGATTTATGTGGGGGGAAGAAAACTTCTTGAAAGAAGTTTTTCTTCCCCCCACACCCCCTATCTTTCAAGAACTTTGAAAAATGGAGCTTGTTTTTTGCCATAAATTGTGTGTTGGTTGGTCGAACGCACAATATTCGCACAAATCCAGCTCGAAAGTTTTCATCAACACCCCTATCCTTCAATAACCTTCAAACAAATTATTTTTTATTTAATTTTATAAAAAATACGCTCGACCTTTATGCTTATTAGGCCGAGCGTATTTTATTATTCTTCTTTTTTTATCTCATCCAATCGCTTATTATAATATAGTGACGACAATGCGGAAACATACAAAACAATTGCAAAAAACATTATACCTAACATCCACAATATAGCGCCTGCAAAAATTTCCGTAAGGTAAATTTCACTGCAAAAATAAAGTATCGGCGCGAAAAATCCCATAACTAAAACGGTAATCTTATATCCCACGGGAGCCTTTACCGCCTTTGTTGACATAAACTGAAAAACAGCAGAAATTACCGATACAACAAAAATTACGGCAATGCAAACAAGGTTCAATATTTGAATCGAACGAGGGTTGCATATTGTACTCGCAAAAATGCTGAGGATCATTGCGATTATATTAGAGATAAAAGCTAACTTTGTGTAATAATCGCCCTTGTGACATTCGAGCTTTTCTAAATTATTGGAAATCCCCGATTGATTTTTAAGCTTTTTGGGAGAAACCGAATGCTTCATAAAGCCGTACGCTATTTCTTTATTTTCCCTCTCAAGAAAAATATCCTTACGCTTAAAGCGCAAAGCAAATATATCAAACAATCCAACTACAACTACTGCGCCGTAAAATGCATAGCTTAAAATACTCTTTTGAGGGATAAAGCATATCGCAAACACAAGTGCAAAATAAGAAAGCTTTAATAAAAGATCGGCAACGCCTAACAAAACGGAATTTACTTTAAAAACAATATCCTGAAAAAAATACATAACCGATGTTCCGAGTAATAAAGTCGCGAACAAGCAAGACAACCCCAAAACTGTCGGAAAAAAGAAGGTTCCCAACGTTAAAACAATTAGCATAATAGCTATAAGAATAATATTTAACATTCCATCTCTCCAATGTTACAAATATACAGCATATATATGATATCATAGCCTCCGTAAAGTTGTCAATAGAAAATCAGATGTTTTTATTTCACTGTTTTTAAAAGTTTCTTCCCCCGCATTTATCTTGACAGAACCCGTAAAATATATTATAATATTTTTAATATTATAAATAACGAGGAAATGAAAATGCCCGAACTTTTATCCCCTGCGGGAAATTTTGAAAAGCTTAAAGCCGCGCTTCTTTACGGCGCAGATGCGGTATATCTTGCGGGAACCCGCTTTGGTATGCGCTCCGCCGCCGATAATTTTACAAATGATGAGCTTTACGAGGCTTCTGAATACGTACACGCGCGCGGAAAGAAAATATATCTTACGCTTAACACGATGCCCCACGGATACGAATACCCCGCCCTGCGCGAATTTCTTGAATATATAAAGGACGCAAGAATAGACGCTTGTATCGTTGCCGATATGGGAGTTATGTCTCTTATCAAGGAAACTATACCCGATATGGAAATCCACATATCAACGCAAGCAAGCATAGTAAGTCCCGCGTCGGCAAAAGCCTACGCTTCATTAGGCGCCAAACGGTTAGTTCTTGCAAGGGAGCTTACTCTTGATGAGATCAAGGCAATAAAGGCTTCTCTGCCAAGGGATATCGAGCTTGAGGCATTTATTCACGGCTCAATGTGCGTTTCCTACAGCGGAAGATGTATGCTCTCTCACTCTCTTACGGGACGGGACGCAAACAGAGGAGCCTGCGCTCAGCCCTGCCGTTGGGAGTATGATATAAGGGAAATAAAGCGCCCCGACCAGCCCTATCCCATTGAGGAAAACGAGCTTGGCACATTCATTATGTCCTCAAAGGATATGTGTACCGTTTCAATAATTCCTCAGCTTATCGAGGCGGGTATAGACTCGTTTAAAATCGAGGGGCGAATGAAAAGCGCATACTATGCGGCAGTCGTTACAAACGCCTACCGAATGGCAATCGACTCCTATCTTCGCGCTCCCTCCGATTATAAGTTTGACGAGCGTCTTATGCGCGAGCTTGAAAGCGTTTCACACCGTGAATACTGCACAGGATTTTATCTTGACGATCCAATGGAAAATCCTCAAATGTCTACCATAAACGGATATATTCGCGAAAAAGCCTACTTTGCAACGGCATTGAACCCAGACGAGCTTTGCGTTCCCGCTGCTCTCGCGCTCGAAAACGAGAACGGCAGACTTTATCCCTTTATTCAGCGCAACAAAATAAAGCTTGACGACTCCGCGGAGATAATCTCTCCCTCTAAAATAGGCAAACCCTTTAAGGTTACCGAGCTTTACGCCGAGAGCGGAGAGCCTATCGAGTCAGCTCCTCACCCATCGCAAAAATTCTTTGTAAGAGTCCCCTTTGACGTGCTTGAGGGCGATATCATCCGCTCTGGAGAATAACACATAAAGCCGCGCTTCTCCTCATATAATTTAAAAAAATATGAGGTGGAATATGCTTTTTGATTTACTTAAGGCGATACTCTTTGGCATAGTTGAGGGCATTTGCGAATGGCTTCCCATAAGCTCCACGGGACATCTTATTTTGCTTGAGGAGATACTATCCCTCAATGTATCCGATGACCCTATACTGAATATGCAGTTTCGAACGATGTTTGAGGTAGTAATTCAGCTTGGCGCGATACTTGCGGTAGTTGTGATATACTTTAACCGCCTGAATCCCTTTGAACGCAATAACCGACCTCTTTGGATAAAGCTTATTCTCGCCACGCTTCCTGCCGCGGCAATAGGCTTTGCGGCAGATGCTTTATGCCAAGCAACTCTTGGTATAGACCTTGACGCGCTCCTTTTTGTTCCCCAAACGGTAGCCTCTGCCCTGATAGTATACGGCATCGCTTTTATCCTTCTTGAGCTTTCAAAAAGGAATAAAAAAGCAGAAGCTTCAGAATTACAGATAACAAACAAAAGCGCGCTCGCGATAGGCTTTTTTCAGGCTCTCGCGATAATTCCCGGAACGTCACGTTCGGGCGCTACCATTCTTGGCGCGCGATTACTCGGCCTTGACAAAAAAAGCTCAACCGAATTTTCTTTTTTTGCGGCAGTCCCCGCAATCCTCGGAGCAAGCTTTCTTAAAATAATTGAATTTTCTCAATTTATGATAAGCTCAAGATCAACGCTCTCTTCTCAGGCTTATCTGCTGCTCACCACGGCATTTTTTACCGCCTTTGCGGTATCCGTGCCGATACTCAAGCTGTTGATCTCATTTTTACGAGGTCATAGCTTTATTCCGTTTGGGATCTACAGAATCCTCCTCGGTATTACAGTTTTTATTACCCTTTAATTTTATGAAAGGAAAAGGATATGCAAAAAAAGCTCTCTATTCCCTACCCGATAATCGTCGAGGGGAAATACGACAGAATTCGTTTGCTTGAGATCTGCTCGGCACAGATAATAACGACCGACGGCTTTGGAATATTCAAAAAAAGCGAACGCCTGTCTCTCCTTAAAGAGCTATCGAAGCGAACGCCGATAATTCTGCTCACAGACAGCGACGGTGCGGGAAAGCTTATTCGCTCGCATATTACCTCGGCGATCCCCGCAGACCGTCTTATTCAGCTTTATATTCCTAAGATCGAGGGCAAAGAAAAAAGGAAGGATGCTCCCTCGGCGGAGGGCACTCTTGGTGTTGAGGGAATGGAAAAGGAGCTTTTATACAAGCTCTTATCCCCCTTTGAAAACGAGGAAGCGGTAAAGCGACAAGCCGAAAACAAGCTTTCAAAAACCGATTTTTACATAGACGGTCTTTCGGGAGGAGAAAACAGCGCTCAAAAGCGCGCAGAGCTTGCTGCCTCACTCAATCTCCCCAACGATATGACGGCAAACGCGCTTCTTTCCGCCTTAAAAATACTTATAAGCTACGAGGAATATCTTGCTCTCGTAGGCAGAAATAACGGAGAAAAGAAAAAATGAAGGAAGAATTTAACAGGACCGCAATGCTGATAGGCAAGGATAATGTGGAAAAGCTATCTCACGCATCGGTTGCTCTCTTCGGTCTTGGCGGAGTAGGCAGCTATTGCGCGGAGGCACTTGCACGGTGCGGAATCGGAAAAATTATGATAGTTGATTGCGACGTAGTATCAAGAAGCAACATAAACCGTCAACTATGCGCCCTGCAAAGCACAGTTGGAAGATATAAAACAGAGGTCGTAGCCGAAAGATTGCTCGACATCAATCCCGATCTCAAGCTTGACGCGCGTTGCGAGCGTCTGACACCCGACAACATAGACACCTTTGACCTTGAAGGCTATGACTATATAATAGACGCTATAGATACGGTGAGCGCAAAGCTTGCTCTCGCCGAGAAAGCGCAGATACTCGGAATTCCTATGATAAGCTCTATGGGAACAGGAAACAAAACCGACCCTTCCGCGCTTACGGTAAGCGATATTTCAAAGACCTCGGTCTGCCCCTTGGCAAGAGTTATGCGGCGCGAGCTGAAAAAAAGAGGGATTTATAAGCTCAAGGTCATTTTTTCTACAGAAGAGCCAAAGACTCCCGCACAAAATGAGGAAAAAAAGGCTACTCCCGCAAGCATCGCTTTCGTTCCATCGGTAGCGGGACTTCTCGCCGCGTCTGAAGCGGTAAAGGAAATTCTCTCGTTAAAAATTTAACCTTATATAAAATAACGAAATTTTATATTTTTTAAAAAAGGGCTTGACAAGCTTCCGAAGAAGTTTTCAACAGCCCTTTTGCTTTTTCAGTAAAAAAACATGCTTTATTTTAGGGGTTTCCCACAGTTTCAACAGAGTTTTCAACAGGCAAAGCCAAAAAACGCAATTTTAATCACTAAAATACCGCAAAATTTGACACTGTGCAAAACACACAAAAAAACAAAATGTCAATAGCTATCCGAAAAAATTTTATCTTTTTTTCCGTTTTGAAAACATAAAAAATATATCAAAATTTATAAAAAAATATTGTAATATAACGCTTATCGTGATATAATTATTATGTATAATTGTTTTCTGAGAGGGGCTTAATGATATATAAAATTTCTGCGGAGGAAAGCGGAAAAACTGTCAAGGAAATATTACGCTACGGCGTTGGGCTTTCTCTCGCTTTTACAAAAAAACTGAAATTCCTTGAAAACGGAATACTGCTCAACGGCGAGAGGGTTACCGTAAGATGCGTAGTCAAAGAGGGTGATATCCTCTCTCTTGCTACCGAGGATGACGGTATAGAAACTCTGCTCTCACCGACAAATATTCCCTTTGACTGCATTTACGAGGATGATTCGGTGATTCTTCCAAGCAAGCCCGCGTTTATGCCAACGCATCCGTCCAGAAATCACAGAGGCGACACCTTAGCCGATGCTCTTGCATATAAATATAAACAGGAGGGCGCGCCGCTCGTTTTTCGAGCCATAAGCCGTCTTGATAAGGATACAAGCGGAATTTTGCTTCTGGCAAAGGACAGAATAAGCGCGTCACGCCTCTCGGACGCCATGAAGCGAGGAGAAATAAAAAAGCAATATGTCGCCATTCTTGACGGTGTGCTGTCCGAGCCTAACGGTGTTATTGAAACCTATATAAAACGCGAAGCGGAAAGCATCATCAAACGAAAGGTCTGCCATTCCGATGAAGGAGGCGACAGAGCGCTGACACACTACGAAACGCTTGCGGAAAACGGTACTTATTCCCTTGTTCTCGCATCCCCTATAACAGGGCGAACTCATCAGCTGAGAGTACATTTTTCATACCTCGGCGCACCCATACTCGGAGACGGTATGTATGGCCGTGAGAGCAACCTTATAAGCCGCCACGCACTCCATGCCCTCTCTCTTGAATTTCCTCACCCCAAAACAGAAAATAAAATGAAAATAAGCGCACCTCTTTTCGAAGATATGGAAAAGCTTGTTACATCTATATTTGGTTTAGAGGCAATTCAAAAAATACACGCTCTTAATCAATAAAAATCGAAAAAGGAAGGTTGTAAAAATGAGCAAAGATCAAGAAAAAAACAATTTTCCATTAGAGAACACCGACAAACCCACCGAAAATATTGAAGTAACAGACGCGAGCGTAGGCAAAGATACAGTGACCGACGAAAAGAAAATGCGTATTCCTCTTTTCTCGAAGATACTGCTTTCTATAGCTGCCGTATGCGCGGTGCTTTATATTCTTTTTTTAAATATTCCCTCTCTATCCGACTTTTTCAACAGGCATATATCGCCATTTGTGAGAGGGGCACTGTCATATCTTACAACGTGGATACCCTTTTCTCTTGCGGAAATGCTTATTATACTCCTTCCCGTAATAATAGTCGTTATTGTGGGGATAGGTATAAAAAAATATTCAAGCTCTTGGCGAAACGTAGGTGTCTTTTGTGTTGTGATCCTTTCGATTGCCTCATATATCTTCTCAACCTACACTCTCGGATTCGTTCCCGCATATCACGGCTCTACCCTTGATAAAAAAATGGAACTGAAAAAAGAAAAAGTAACTGTTGAGGAGCTTTACGATACAGCTGTTTTGCTTGCGGAAAAGGTCAATGAAGAATCGAAATCTATAGTTTTTAACGGTGCGGGCTCATCTGTTATGCCCTACGGATACGGGGAGCTTAACTCCAAGCTTATGGAAGCATACGATAAAGCGTGCGAGAAATACGACTTCATTTCCCCTCTCCACAGCAATATAAAAGAGATCATACTAAGTGAGCCTATGACCTATACCCATATAAGCGGAGTTTATACCTTTTTCACGGGTGAAGCCAATCTTAACGTAAACTATCCGGACTACGTGCTTCCCTACACCGCGGCGCATGAGTTTGCGCATCAAAGAGGAATCGCGCGTGAGGACGAGGCAAATTTCGTTGCTTTTCTCGTTTGTATGGAATCTGATGACTCATACATTCGCTATTCGGCTTATATGAATCTTTACGAATATGTAGCAAGTGCGCTCAGAAGAAAGAATGAAAGCTATTACCTTGCATCCTATTGTACGCTTTCCTTTGGCGCAAGAGCGGAAATGCGCGCATACTCGTCATTCTTCAAAAAATACGAAAAAACAATAGTCAGCGACGTTTCAAACGCGGTAAACGACGCGTCTTTGAATTTCAACGGAGTTGAGGAAGGCTCGGCAAGCTACGGAATGGTAGTAGATCTTGCCGTTGCATACTATAAGGAAAATCCCGATACTTCAAAAAAACCTCAATAGCACTCAAAAAAGGAGGCACCTATGGAAAAGTTCATAATCAACGGCGGTAAGTCACTGAACGGTGCCGTATCTATAAGCGGGATGAAGAACTCGGCTCTGCCCGTTCTCTTCGGAACGATATTGACCAACGATATCTGTATTATAGAAAATCTACCCAATATAAGCGACGTGCGTGTTTCTCTTGATATTCTCGCAAGCATCGGCGCAAGCATAAAGCTTTTGAATTCTACAACGATCGTTATAGATACTACGGGAGTAAAGCCTAAAAGCCCGCCGCTTGAGTTAGTCAGCAAGCTTCGTGCCTCATATTATCTGTTAGGCGCAATGCTCGGACGCTTTGGGCAGGCGCAGGTCGGTCAGCCGGGCGGATGTGATTTTGGAAACGGAAGACCTATCGATCAGCACATCCGAGGCTTTGAGCAGCTTGGCGCGCGAGTTTCTTATGAAAGCAATGCCGCAATAACGCTGACCGCAACAAACGGACTTAAAGGCAGCTTTATATACTTTGACATCGCATCGGTAGGCGCAACCATCAATATAATGTACGCCGCCGCATTTGCCGAAGGAACAACGGTAATTGAAAACGCCGCGCGCGAGCCTCATATCGTTGATGTCGCCTGCTTTCTCAATGCTTGCGGAGCTAATATAACAGGTGCGGGAACAACCACTATAAGAATAAAAGGCGTAAAAAAAGTAAAGGGCTGTACCTACTGCATAGCTCCCGATATGATAGAAGCGGGAACATACATAATTGCAGGAGCAATAACCAAGGGAACAGTTCGCGTTGACAACGTTGTCCCCAAGCACATGGAAGCCATTACGGCAAAGCTTAAGGAGGCTAACGTTCCGCTTGAGATCGGAGACTCCTACATAACGGTGCTTCCCGCGGAAAATCTGCGTTGCGTAGCAATCAAGGCAAATCCCTATCCGGGACTTCCAACCGATATGCAACCCCAATTCAGCACGCTCATGACGGTTGCCAACGGTATGTGCACTGTCTCCGACGGAATATATTCCTCTCGCTTCAAATACACCGAGCATCTTAAAAACATGGGGGCAAACATCGAATATGATGAACGCAGAGCTCTGCTTCAGATTTTCGGAGTATCCGAGCTTCACGGCGCAACAGTTAAGGCTCCCGACCTACGCGCAGGAGCGGCTTTGATATTAGCCGGACTTGCGGCAAAGGGTACAACGACAGTAACTAACGTTGAGCTTGTTGAACGCGGATACGATCATATAATCGAAAAGCTGCTTTCGCTCGGGGCAGATATTAAAAAAGAAAGATTTTAATATAAATATAAGAAAACGGCTGTCTCAATCATAAAATTGAGACAGCCGTTTTTTATCTGTAAAATCAATATAATTAAAGCTCAAAGCTTTTGTATTCCTTGCCGTCAATGTCTCTGAAGGAAAAGCTGCGATTTTCATAAATTATATAGCTCTTAGGGGAACACTCCTTTGGAATCGAAGCAGAACCGCAGTTTATGTAGAAATTTTCCGTACCGAAGCTCTCAACGGTAGGTACGTGGGTATGTCCGTGTAAAAGAATGTCTCCCCTTCTCAAAAGCGAAGCGTTATCTTTATTTATACGGTGTCCGTGAGTTGCAAGTATCCTCAAGCCGTCAAGCTCCAAAAATGCATACTCGGCAAGAATAGGAAAGCTAAGCACCATTTGATCCACCTCGGCATCGCAATTTCCTCTTACCGCAAGAATTTTATCACTGTACGGATTAAGTATATCTATAACCCTTTTGGGAGCGTAATTTTCAGGCAAATCATTCCTTGGGCCGTGATAAAGTATATCGCCCAAAATCACAAGCCTTTCCGCGCTGTGACGCTCAAAAGCTTCAACAACCTTTTTTGCCGAGAGCGCGTCTCCGTGTATATCAGAGCAGATAAGCAGTTTTGACATAAGAATACACCTCAGCGAACCGCGCCGTCACCGACAATAAGATATTTCTCGGTGGTAAGAGCCATAAGCCCCATAGGACCTCTTACGTGAAGCTTTTGCGTTGAGATTCCTATCTCCGCGCCAAAGCCAAACTCTCCGCCATCGGTAAAGCGAGTTGACGCGTTTACATAAACAGCAACCGAATCTATGCGCTTTAAAAACTCGTCTGCGTTCTTCATATTCTCGGTAACTATAGCCTCACTGTGTCCCGTGCTATACTTATTTATGTGAGAAATAGCCTCCTCAAGAGAATCTACTATTCCGACAGATACGATATAATCGTCATACTCGGTAGCAAAATCCTCATCGGTAGCGGGACTTGCCTTTATTATACCGCAGGTACGCTCACAGCCGCGAATATCAACGTTATACTTAGCAAAAGCCTCTGCCATCTTAGGCAAAAAATCGGTTGCGGCCGAGGAATGCACAAGCACCGTCTCGATTGCGTTGCAAACAGAGGGACGCGAGCATTTTGCATTAGTTGCTATAGCCAAAGCCTTTTCAATGTCGGCAGATGCATCAACATATAAATGGCAATTACCCGCTCCCGTCTCTATAACGGGAACCTTTGAGTTCTGAACGCAAGCGTTTATAAGCCCCTTTCCGCCTCTTGGAATAAGCACGTCAACAAGTCCTCTCATTGACATAAGAGCGTTTGCGCTCTCCCTGTCGGTAGAGGTTATAAGCTCGACCGCACCCTCGTCAAAACCACATTCCGAAAGCGCCT